>JASHXK010000070.1 GCA_030043575.1 Terriglobales bacterium | reverse complement strand
GGCAGATGCCCTACTATCCAAACGCGGTTCAAAGGGACTACCTTGTGCCCGCTGCGAAGCTGGCGGGCTTGGGCTCGATCGGTTGGCACTGTCTCAGGCATACCTATCGCTCGTGGCTGGACGATAACGGTACACCGCTCGGCGTGCAAAAGGACTTGATGCGTCACGCGGACGACTCTATGACTGCGCGATATGGTGGAGCATTGCCCGAGAGCATGCGGAAGGCGAATAGCCAAGTAGTCAGGATGGTGATTCAGTGATTGCCGCCAAGCTTACTGGACTGTAAGTGGACTGCAGGCCACTGTAAGTTGTTGA
Source organism: Terriglobales bacterium (assembly GCA_030043575.1). Taxonomy (GTDB): domain Bacteria; phylum Acidobacteriota; class Terriglobia; order Terriglobales; family Acidobacteriaceae; genus Bog-257. The sequence goes on along the minus strand of JASHXK010000070.1, from coordinate 21,534 downwards.
AAATATGGCGGAGAGACAGGGATTCGAACCCTGGATACAGTTTCCCGTATACACGCTTTCCAAGCGTGCGCCTTCAGCCACTCGGCCATCTCTCCGCTGGGGAAAGCGTATTGCAGAAGCGCCGCAATCGCGGCGCTTTTCCATTGTAACGTAGGATGAGTTGGTGCGAGAGGCGGGCGCTCGCGCTGCGCTTTCGAATCCGGCCTATTCGCCTTCCTTCATCTGCTCCGCCAGATAATTGGCGATGCCCATCTCACCGATGGAATGAAGCTGAGCCTCGAGCCAGTCGATGTGGTGCTCTTCATCCATGAGAATTTTCTCGGCCAACTCGCGGGAGGCGTTATCGCCCTGTGCGACACACAGCTTGATGCCATCGTTCAGGCGCTTCACGGCGTCATATTCGAGCTGCAAATCGTTCTTGAATTGCGCTTCGACCGTGGACCCGATATTGATCTTGAAGTAGTCGGCCATATTGGGTGAGCCGTCGAGAAAAAGAATGCGTTCGATGCACTTCTCGGCATGGACCATTTCTTCGATCGACTCTTTCTTCACCAGTTTGCCCAGCCGGTAGTAGCCCCAGTTTTCGCACATCTCGGCATGAAGAAAATACTGGTTGATGGCCGTCAGTTCGGCTTTTAAAACCTGATTGAGAAATGCAATGACTTTAGGATCGCCTTTCATTTCGCCTCGCACACCTCAGAGATAAACGCAGCCGGACACTGGGCGCCAGTCCGTATGCGTAAAAAGTTGTGTTGAATCTTCAATTTGATTGTAGCCGGACGGCAACGTCCAGCCTAGCGAAAAGATGGTAGTGGCTCAGTCTGAAACTTTGCTTAGGGTGGAGCACGCATTTCAGGTGCAATGGAGATTTGTGCTGGACACCCGGCTTCAGCCGCTGAGGTGATTGTCTCGATTACCTCAGACGCTAAAGCGCATCTTGAAAATGCGGCTGTGTATGCACGCCTGAAGGCGTGCTCCACCCCAATAGAACAACCCGGTTTGATTCAAATTGAGCCACTACCGAAAAGATGCGATGGCCGAGGGCTCATCCTCGGCGACCTCGAAGATCGTGTATAGCTTGGTGATCTGGAGCAGGTTGTGGACGTTCTTGCTCAAGTTCAGCAGCTTCAGTTCTCCACCATGATTGCGTACGGAGGTGTAGCAGCTCATCAGCTCGCCAACGCCGGCGCTGTCGATGTGGCGAACATCGCGCAAGTTCAGCAGGATGCTCTTGTAGTCCTGATTGATCAGCTCGCTGACAACATTACGAAGGACATTGGTACCTTCGCCGAGCCTCAGTTCACCAATGGTGTCGACAATGACCACACCGCCGACCATGCGCGTGCTGGTATTAATGCCCACGAGTGTCCGTCCTATAGCCGCTGAGAATTGCTGGTGCAGGCAGGCGCAGCGTTGACCAGTGCGTCTATCGTACAACCTGAGGGAATCGATAAGAAGCAAAAAGCGGTCACGAAGAGCGCTTTTCAGCGGAAGCGTGCCAACCGCCGGCGCTCATTGCATCTTGAAAATCGCCACCAGAAAGAAGACCGCTTCGGCGGCAGCAAGGGTAATCCAGATCCTTCGCCGAAAACGCGATCGTCCAATATCGCGCACTAACTGCGCGCGCGTGGCCAGCAGCACGGCATCAACCGGAGCTGCTTCCGGAACGCTGGGCGCGGAGATTTGCTCGAAGCTGCCGCTGGTTTGCGGCGCTTGCGGCGGATCGGGACGAAACACCTTCGGGCCTGTGAGTAAGCTGGACCAGTCAAGGATCTGCAGACTCGACTCGGCTCCAAATGCGGCAATCGGATGAGAGGTCAACTGCAGCGGCACCGGACGTTCGGGTGAAAGCCGGTCGCGGAGATTTTGCAAAAGGGAGTTCCACCAGCCGTGACTTAACTCGTCCCCCAGCAACTCGCCGATATCGACCGGACGCGATTCCAACTGCAGCGGCGGCAACATCTCCGGTGAAACAACGTCGCTGATGTTCGTGAACACGGTGCGATACCAGGGAAGCTGGAGCAGATCGCCCTCCAGGATGCCGACATCAACCGGCTTGGAAGTGAGCTCCAGCGGCGGAAGGCGCTCCGGCGCAAAGCGGTCCGCCATGTTAATCAGCAGCGAACGCCAGAGAGATACAGTTAGTCCTTCCGGCGGCGAAAAATCGAGATCGTACATCCGGTGATTCCCTTCTACCGCGAGTTCATACTTCCACGCCAGCGCGTGAGCCGCACTTAGCTCCCACGCAACTTGTTGCACGGACGCCGGCCGTACGTCTTCGCCGACTAAAACTACTGTTAGCTTCTCATACCTCAGGCCGATTGTGCCATACCAGCGCCTGCGGCCAGACCGCGGACCATGTAATGCTGCTCAGGAACCGTGTATCCCGCAGCAGTGAAGGTGTCTTTAATCAGGCGGTTCGTGTCGAAGTAGACCTGCCAATAGTCCTTGTTGTTGCAGTAGGGACGAACCGCGAGCACAGGTCCGGCCAGATTGAACGTCAGGATCTCCACATCGGGAGCAGGGCTGGTCATGATGTTCGGAATGCCGGCAAGTGCCTTTTTGAGAAGTGCCATCGCGGCGTGCACGTCAACTCCATGCGCTAATTGTGCGGTAAGCTCGACCCGGCGGTAGGGATTGGTGGAGTAGTTCTGAATCACGTCGCCGAAAATCTTGGAGTTACCGATGATGGTACGCACGTTGTCTGGTGTGTCGATCGAGCTCGCGAATAAGCCAATCTCGTGCACGGTTCCGGTAACTCCCCCAGCGGTGACAAAATCCCCCACCTTCAGGGGCTGCAGGATCACCAGAAAAACTCCCCCGGCGAAATTCGAGAGCAGGCCGCTCCAAGCCATGCCGATAGCGACGCCCGCTGCGGCAATCAGTGCTGCCAGGCTCGTGGTCTGCACGCCAAAGAATCCCAGAATGGCGATCACCAGAATGATGTTGAGTAACGCGGCGACGGCGTTCTGGATGTAGCGAATGACGGTGGGGTCGATTTTCTGGCGAGTCATGGCCCCGCCAATCATGCGGGTGGCCAGCCCAATCAGCCAGCGGCCGACGATCCATAAGGCAAGGGCTTCCAGCACCCGAATGCCAAGAGCAACAGCCAGCGTCCAACCCGACTGCACAATTGCGTTCAGTTTTTCTTGCATGAGATTTCCCTCCGGAAAGCGATGTGACTGCCAATGGCGAGATGCGGCGATGACGGAATGGCGCGGCGGAACTGAGTCTTGCTCCGTCAATTAAACAATGACTTGCGGTCGTGGGCAAACCGTAAACCGCGCGTTTGAAGCACTCCCTTTCAGTTCGATCGCCCGCGCCGCGTCGAAATGCATGCGGCATGCTATGCGAAATTGCCTGCAGTTCTTGCCTCGTCGAACCGGCCGCACACAGGGCAGCCGTAACCGTGACGTTGGTTGGTTTCCGGTAGTGCCTCAGTTTGAACCCCGGTTCTATACTGACGCACTACCGGTTTTCCGGCTCGCTTGTGGCGCGTGCTATTCTTGAGTTGGAGTGGGCTGGCCCAGGGCGACCGACAGGCGTGCGGCCGCTTCTTAACATTATTTGTTTTCTTTCCCGGAGCAGCACTTCGCTCTGAATGACAAGGGGTTATTCGTGACGCAGCGCGAGAAGTTTGAGACCAAGAAACTCCCTATGATGCCGATCCGTGACGTCGTCATCTTTCCATTCATGATGACGCCTTTTGTCGTTGGCCGGGAGTCCAGCGTGCGCGCGTTGGAAGAAGCCCTTGCCGGCGACAAAAAGATCTTCCTGGCCACCCAGCACGACGCCTCCATCGACGAGCCCAAGCCGAATGAGATTTACCAGGTCGGCACCATCGTCAACATCGTGCAGAGCCTGAAGCTGCCAGACGGCAACATCAAGGTTCTGGTCGAGGGCCTGGAGCGCGGCAAAGTCCTCCAAGTGGTCGACACCGAAGGCTATTTCGAGGCGACCGTCCGCACGGCGAAGTATCTCGCCGAGCCTGGACCGCAAGTCGAAGCCGCCATGCAGCGCGTCACCGGCCTGTTCGAACAGTACGTCAAGCTGTGCCAGTCGTTGAATTACGAGACGATGATCGCGGCCGTGCGTAATGACGATCCCTCGAAGCTGACCGACACCATCGCCGCCAATCTGCAACTTTCGATCGAGGAAAAACAAGAGTTACTTGAGATTTTCGATCCTGCCGAGCGCTTGAATCGTATCGGCGACGTACTCGATGTTGAGATTGAAAAGCTCAACATGGATCGCACCATCCAGTCGCGGGTGAAGCGGCAGATGGAGCGGGCGCAGAAGGAGTACTACCTCAACGAGAAGATCAAGGCCATCCAGAAAGAGCTGGGCCGCGGTGAGAAGAGCGAATTCGACGAACTGAAGAAGAAGATTGATGCCGCCGGCATGCCGCGCGAGGTTCACGAGAAGGCGCTGCAGGAGCTGAAGAAGCTGGAAGCTATGCCGCCGATGTCAGCTGAGTCGACCGTCTCGCGCAATTATCTTGACTGGTTGTTGGCGGTTCCGTGGAAGAAGCGCTCGAAGGAAATCCGCAATATCGATGTCGCCGAGAAGACGCTCAACGAAGATCATTACGGGCTGGAGAAGATCAAGGAGCGCATCCTGGAGTTTCTCGCGGTACGCCAGTTGGTGAAGAATCCGAAGGGTTCGATTCTCTGCTTCGTTGGACCACCGGGCGTCGGCAAGACCTCGCTGGGCATGAGCATTGCAAAAGCGACAGGCCGTAAGTTCGTACGCATGTCGTTGGGCGGAGTGCGCGACGAAGCGGAAGTGCGCGGCCATCGCCGCACGTATATTGGAGCGCTGCCCGGCCAAATCATCCAGATGATGAAGAAAGCCGGAACGAAAAACCCGGTCTTCATGCTGGATGAAGTGGACAAGATGTCGATGGATTTCCGCGGCGATCCGTCGGCGGCGCTGCTGGAAGTTCTCGACCCCGAGCAGAATTTCATGTTTGTCGATCACTACCTCGACGTCGAGTACGATCTGTCGCAGGTTTTCTTCATCGCCACGGCGAACGTACTACACACGATTCCGCCTGCCTTGCAGGATCGCATGGAGGTTCTGCGGCTGCATGGTTACACCGAGCCGGAGAAAGTCGAAATCGCGAAGCAGTATCTCGTCCGCAAGCAGCGCCAGCAGACTGGTTTGACGGAAGAGAACATCATCTTCACCGACGAGGCGCTTACCGCCATCATCCGTGGCTACACGCGCGAGGCCGGCGTACGCAACCTGGAGCGCGAGATCGGCAACATCTCCCGCAAGGTGGCCCGCAAAGTGGTGAAGGAAGGGAACAAGTTCTCCGTGACATTGACTGCGGAGAATGCTGCCGACTACCTCGGCGTAACGAAGTTCCGCGACAGCGAAGTTCACGAGCGCAGCGAAGTCGGTCTGGTTACCGGATTAGCGTGGACCGAGGTCGGCGGCTCGATTCTGACCACGGAAGTCTCGGCGGTGGAAGGCAAGGGCGGCAAGCCGATCCTCACCGGCAAGCTTGGCGATGTGATGCAGGAGTCGGCACACGCCGCCATGACCTATGTGCGCTCGCGCTGGAAGGAACTGGGACTGCAGCGCGACTTCTATCGCAACGTCGACATCCACGTGCACGTGCCGGAAGGCGCGATTCCCAAAGACGGGCCGTCGGCCGGGATTACGATCGCCACGGCGATTGCCAGCGCGCTGAGCAAAATTCCTGTGCGCCGGGATATCGCGATGACTGGCGAGATCACGCTGCGCGGAAAGGTCCTGCCCATCGGTGGCTTGAAGGAGAAACTGCTGGCTGCGCACCGCGCGGGGATTCTGGAAGCCATCATCCCGGCCGACAACCAGAAGGACATGGCCGATGTGCCGGAAAACCTGCGCAATGTCATGAACCTGCACTTCGTCAACACCATGGACGAGGTGCTGGCTTACGCGCTGGAGCATCCGTTGCCCGAAGTGAGAACCGAAGAGGACACGGCTACGATTCCAGCAATGCCTCCGCCGCAGGAACAGGCTCCCACGGCGCATCAGTAGCTTCTTGCGACCGGTTATCGATCCGGGCGAATCATTCGTCTTGGTCTAATTTTCATCCTGAGCGAAGCGACTTATTCGAAAGAAAGCTGAATCGACTACTCCGTCGTTTCGCTCAGTCTTCCACAACATCGAACCTATGAAGGTGCTGACGCGCTTTGTAACCTCCGCCGCCGACCCGAGGCAATTTCCCCCTCCGGGCGCGCCGGAGATCGCCTTCGTGGGCCGCTCCAACGTAGGCAAATCGAGCCTGATCAATTCTCTGGTCGGCAGTAAGGTTGCGAAAACCAGCAACACGCCCGGCCGTACGCAGACCATCAACTTCTTCCAGGTGCGGCGTCCGGGCAAACCCCACCCCGATTTTGTGTTCGCGGATTTGCCGGGCTATGGTTTTGCGCGCGTGCCGAAAGAAGTCACGGCGCAGTGGGCGGGCTTTATCAATCCGTATCTGCAAGAACGCGAGTCGCTGGCGCTTTGCCTGGTGCTCGTCGATGTCACCATCCCTCCGCAGGAACTTGATATGCAACTGCTGCATTGGCTGCGGCACGTCGACCGCAACTTCCTGCTGGTAGCGACCAAAGCCGATCGCATCTCCGGCAATCAGTTGCGCACCTCGCTGCACAAGCTCAGCGAGCGACTTAGCATCCCGTCCGATCAGATCGTTCCGTTTTCTGCGAAGACGCGCGTGGGGCATGACACGCTGTGGAAGGCGATCAAAGCTGCGGCCGGCGTGGAAGGTCCCGGGGCGCAGGACGTCGCAAAGACTGGGTAGGAGCCGTCAGCACTCAGTATTCAGGGCCAAATCTCCAAGGCCGTCCTGCTAAGGATCTGTTCCTTAGCAGCGTCGCTGATCGGCAACGAGCGAAACTGCGCCAGATTCCCTTCGATCTCCGGTACGCCCGGTCCGGGCCAATCGGTTCCGAACAGTGTTTTGTGCGCGATCTCCTCCAGGCGAGGGAAATACTTCAGCAGCATCTTCGGGGGAATGCCGCTTATGTCGAGATAGACGTTGCGATGCCGCCGGATCAGGAAAAATGCGGTGTCCATCCACAGCGGCCGTCCGCCATGTGCCAGCAGAATTTTCAGTCGCGGAAAGTCGACAGCCACATCGTCAACGTAAATCGGATCGCCATACTTGTTGCGCGCGCCCGGGAAGATTGACGTGCCCGTGTGCACCATGACGGGAATGCCATTGGCTTCCGCGGCGCGATAGATGATTTCCAGCTCTTTTACGCCATGCACGTAATCGTTGGGATAGAGCAACTGATGGGGCGGGTGAATCTTGATGAGGCGAATACCAAGTCGGACGATCCGCTCCATGTCAGCCAGAACGTTCGTCGTGTGCCGCGGGTGTACGCTGCCGCAGGGAATCAGCCGCTTCGGATCGTCCTTGACGTAATGGGCGATGAACTCGTTGACCGCCGGCGTGAAACCGATAACTTCTGGAGCAACGTAGTTGATGAGCACGGCACGGTCAATGCCGATTTCGTCCAGATATTTGAGGAACGCCTTGGGCGAGCGACAATACTCGGCCACGCGATCGAAGTCTTTGCGCGACTTCTTCATCAAAGCCAGCGCTTCCGGTTTGAACAGTTCGATCGGCTGGATGTGAACGTGGCAGTCGGTGATCATTAATCGTTATCAGTTGCCCCTAATTGAGGTGTCATTCTGAGCGAAGCGCCCGCACGTCTTTCCGTCCCGCGCATCCTGTGAGACGAGTGGGCGTGCAGTCGAAGGACTGCCGTTTGCCGCCAGTAACCCGCAGTATGAGATGCAGTGCCCTACCCCGCAACCAGAAACTCTAATTGGCGCACGCCACAACCGCGCGCTTCGTGAACACGCGCACCATCTCTCGCCGATACTCGGGCGTCAGCGCGGATGTGGTCAGCGGCTTCGCGGTCCTGGCGGCCATCTCCCCAATGCGTTCGGCCAGCCCTTCGTCGGGAGCCAATCCGATGAGCTGCGCATCAGCATCCTTCACCAGATGGGGAGCAGGATTTACGGCGGTAATGGCAACGCGCGCGTCGGCCACGCGATCCTGGTTCATCTTAAGCGCGACGGCAACCCCCGCCAACGGATAATCGATGCTGCCGCGAATGCGCAGCTTATGATAACTACCCCGCCATCCGGCAGCTGAGGCTGGCAGGAACACGCGTGTAACGATTTCGTTTGGGGCCAGACGCAAGCGGACGATACCGTCATTCACGTAGAACTCCGACAATGGGGTACGTCTTACTCCGTGGGAGCTCACGATCTCAATTTCTGCTCCGAGACAGAGCAGCGCCGGCGGGGTGTCCCCGGAAAATGCCGCCCAGCAGAACTTTCCACCCGGAGCGACATGGCATAAATCGCCGTCTTTCTTCAGGCAGAATCCGCAGCTCTTTCGCCACAGCAGCGACTGGTTATACCACAGACATCGGGTATCGAGACAGACATTCCCGCCCAGTGTTCCCATGTTGCGCAAAACGGGAGAGGCAACGGTTCTGACCGCTTCGTAGAGTACGGAATAGTCCTTGCGGATGATCGACGCATGCTCAATCGCGCTGAGCGTAGTCAGAGCGCCGATTTCCACGCCTTGGCCGGCAACGTCCCGAATGCCACGTAACTCGCTGACCCCGCGTAAATCCAGCACATAAGGCGGCGTGAACAACTTTTGCTTCATCGACGGCAGCAAATCGGTTCCGCCAGCGACGATCTTCACCTCGCGGTCATGTTCGGCAAGGAGTGCGACAGCCTCGGCGATCGTCTTGGGACGCAGCAGTTGAAAGCTCGGCAGGCTCACTGCTTACCTCCCAAAACCGCGCTCGCGCGGGAGGGTTGTCGTGATGGGTCCAGCGGGTCCCGCAGCGGTCCCTTGCCGCGAAACCAGAGCGAGCCGCCATGTTCGCGGAAGGTGGCCGGAGCAGTAGGGTCCACCGATTCCGTCATCTCGATACGCTTCATACCTTTCTTTGCACGCAACGCTGCCAGAATTCTCTCCGGCGTGAACGGACTCTCACGCAGTCGGACTCCCACAGCGTCGCATATGGCATTGGAAATCGCTGGAATCGTCGCCGCCAGCGATCCCTCTCCCGCTTCCTTGGCGCCGAATGGCCCTTCGGGATCGATGCTCTCGACGATGATGCATTCGATATCCGGCGATTCAGCCGAGGACGGGCTGCGGTATTCCAGCATTCCCGGATTCATCAACAACCCATCCTTCCAGACCATTTCTTCTTCCAGGGCCTGCCCCAGTCCCATCCATACCGAACCGATGACCTGGCCCTCGACGGCAACCGGATTGAGCGCGCGTCCGCAGTCGTGTGCAGCCCAGATCTTGTGCACCCTCACTTCGCCGGTTTCTTCATCGACACTGACTTCCGCCACTTGCGCGGAGTAGGAATACGCCGGCGATGGCCCGACGCCTCCACCTTTGTGTTTGCCACCGCGCGCTTCAGCGGGTGGCGCGTACGAGCCGGTGCCGGTCAGAGCGCCGTGGAAATCGATAGCGGAGACCACAGCCTCCTCGAAACTCATGTGTTGCTTCGGACCTTCTTCTTTGCGTGTCTGAAGAACCGAGCCGCGAAGAATCTGGCCGTCGACGCGGCCACGCGGCGCGTCCTTTTCTTCCAGGATCTCGGCTGCGGTTGGATCGTGATCGCCAGGAACTACGCCGCGTTTATACACATGATCGTTGCGCATGATCACGTCTTCCGGCGGGCAGTTCATGCGCTTGGCGGCCGCACTGACGATGTTCTTCTTGACCTCTTCGGCAGCCCGCAGCGCCGCGTTGCCGGCCATGAAGGTCACGCGGCTGGAGTACGAACCGAGATCGATGGGCGTCAGGTCCGTGTCGGCAGCAATGACCTTCACACGCGCCAGATCACAGCCCAGCACTTCGGCCACCACCTGTGCCGTCATGGTGTCGGAACCTTGCCCGATCTCGGATGCGCCGGTGTAAACCACAACTCCGCCGTCGCGATCGATCTTGATATTCACGGTGGAGTGCGGCATGTCGGAGCGGATGATGCTGTTGGCGGCGCCGCTCACGTAGTGACTGCAGGCCATGCCGAGCCCGTGTCCCTTGGGCAGCTTACCTTTGCGCTCCAGCCAGCCGGAGCGCGTGATCACCTGGTCGATGCATTCGGGCAAGCCGTAGCTCAGCACGCGCAGGCCGTTGACGGTGACGGTCGGCGGCTTGAGCAGATTGATGCGCCGCACGGCCGCCGGATCGAGATTCAGCTTGGCGGCGATTTCATCCATCTGCGACTCGAAGGCGAAGCGGACGTTAACGGTTCCGTGCCCGCGCATCGCGCCACAAGCGGGCTTGTTGGTGAGCACGCGATAGCCGTCGTAACGAATGTTGGGGATATCGTAGAGAGCGCCTAACAAAGCCCCGGAGTACAGGATAGTCACGACGCCGTACGAGCAATACGCACCCCCGTCTTGGATGACCTTGCAGGCGACTGAGGTGACGCGGCCGTCGTTCTTGACGCCAGTCTTGAGATCGATGATGGTGCGCGGGCGGCCACGATGCGCCCAGAAGACTTCTTCGCGGGTGTAGGTGATCTTCACCGGAGCTTTCGCCGCACGGGCCGCGACCGCCGCGATGATCTCCAGGGGAATGATCTCGCTCTTGCCTCCGAAGCCGCCTCCGACGAGCGGTTTGATGACGCGAATCTGCGACATCGGCATCTCTAATACGAGCGAAAGCTTGTGCTGCAAGTAATACGGTACCTGCGTCGAGGACCAGACAGTCAGGCGGCCGAGCTTGCCGGTGTGCGGATCGAGTTCGAAGTTCGCCAGGGTGCAGTGGGGCTCCATCGCCGCGTGGGTGACTTCGTTGGCGATGTAGCGGGCCTCGTGCACGTAATCAGCGTCAGCGAAGCCTTTGTCGGGATCGCCGAAGACATGGTGATAATCTTTCTCGATGTTGTGCGGACGGTTCTCGTGAATGAGGTCGATTTCGGCTTTCATCGACTGCTCGGGATCGAACCATGCGGGCAGCGGCTCGTAATCGATCTCGATGAGCTCGAGGGCGCGCTCGGCGATCTCTTCACTGATGGCGGCGACACAGGCGACGTGATCGCCGACGTAGCGAACTTTACCCACGGCGAGCGCTGTCTCGTCGTGACCGACGGGAAGAATGCCATAGGGGTTGGGGGCATCCTCGCCGGTAATGACGGCAACTACGCCGTCCAGAGCCTTGGCGCCTGAGGTGTCGATACTCTTGATGCGAGCGTGGGGATAGGGCGAATGCAGAATCTTGCCGATCAGCATGCCGGGAAGTTTGAAGTCGTCTGCATATTTGCCGGCGCCGGTAGTCTTGCCGGCGGCGTCGACCATTGCGATGGGTTTGCCGATAATGGAAAAGTCAGTCATAAGTAATTAGTAATTAGTAGCTAGTGAGAGCTATTTCGCTTCCACCAGCTCTTGCTTCAATCCTTTTTGTTCCGCGTCGAGAACGGCGCGGATGGCCTGGTACATCTGCGAATAGCCGGTGCAGCGGCAAAGATTGCTGCTCAGCGCGTTGCGAATCTCGTCCTCGGTGGGATCGGGATTGTTGGCCAGCAGCCATTTCACCGTCATCATGAATCCCGGCGTGCAGAAACCGCACTGCGCGCCGCCGAAGTCTCCATAAGCTTTCTGCAACGCGGCCAGCCCACCGCGGTCGGCGAGACCTTCGACGGTGGTGATCTCCTGACCTTCGCAACTGGCGGCCAGCATGGTGCAAGAAAGCATGGGGATGCCGTCGACTTGAACGGTGCAGGCGCCGCAGGACGAGTCGTCGCAGGCGCGCTTCGAGCCAGTCAGGTCGAGGTCCTGACGCAGCACATCGAGCAGCAGCTTGCTGGGTTCAATCGCCAGCTCGTAGGTGCGCCGGTTGACGCGAAGTGAGATCAGTTCCTTCTTCATGGGTAATCCTGTTCCAGCGCTCTTAGCTCCTAGCCTTTAGCTCTTAGCCAACGTCTCATCGTGCTATCGCTTGTTTGCCAAGAGCTAAAAGCTAATAGCTAATCGCGGTTTTCTAATACAGCGGCACTTTTGGATCGACAAGTCGCGCCCAAAGGTCGATGCCACCGCTTAACGATTGCACCTTCTCCAGTCCCTGCCGGCGCAGCCACATGGTGACGTTCATGGAGCGCACACCGTGATGGCAAACCACGACAATATGCTTCTCGGCGTCGAGTTCCTGCTGGAAGCGCGCCGGAATTTCGTTCATGGGAATGTGACGGCTGCCGGCGATCTTTGCCGTCTCAAACTCCCAGGACTCGCGACAGTCAAGTACCACAATGTCGGAGTTGGACTCCAGCAGTGACTTCAGGTCTTCCGGTGTGATCTCGCAATCCATGCGACCTCTGCAGCCCGTCCGATCTGGGCAATTACCTCAGCGGCTAAAGCCGAGGGCAGGAGACTACGCAAATGCACGCCTGAAGGCGTGCTCCACCCAGCGTGCTCTACCCAGCGTGCTCTACCCGCCCAGTTTTACTTCCCTATCTTCCAGTCCACTTCGGCCGGCGGCGTTCCATGAACGCGATGACACCTTCGTGCGCGTCGGCGGTCTTCATCAGTTCATCGTGATAAATCTGCTCGGCGCGGGTTAGGCCTTTGTCAAAGTGAATCGCGTCCCACGAGTAGAGCGCTTTCTTGGCGACGGCGATCGCCGCCAGACTCAGTTGCGAGATGCGCTGGACACATTCGGCGACCAGCGTCTCCGGGTCGTCGGCCAGGCCGTTGACGAGGCCTGCAGCCAGGGCTTCGTCGCCCGATAATGTCTTGCCCGTCAAAATCAATTCCGCTGCGAGCTTTTGTCCCACAATGGAGGACAAGGCCACGCTGGCTACCGGTGGGTAGCAGGCTAGCTTGATCTCGGGAAAGCCCCATACGGAATCGGGTGAGGCGTAAACGACGTCGCACATCAGGGCCAACTCGGCGCCTCCGCCGAGGCAGTGACGGCGAACACTGGCGATCGTCAGTTTCTTGCTATCGACTATGGAACGGATGACGCTGTGAAAGAGCGCCAGCATCTCGCGGACTTTGTCGGGCGTGTGGGCGGCGATGTCGACACCGCTGGAGAAGGCGCGATCGGAGCCGGCGAAGACGATGGCGCTGATGCCCGGTTGGATTTCGATCTGCTCCAGCGCGGCGCGCAATTCCTCCATCATCGGGATGTCGATGACGTTGAGCGGCGGGTTGTTCAGCGTCACGCGCGCGGCCGGAGAGTGCAGCTCGACGGCGATGCGGGTGAACGTCGGGTTTGTGATCGTTGACATGCTTTCTTATGTTGTCGCCGCTGCCGCGGCTCCATACCTTCCAAATTCCCGATTCCCCGGGGCTTACGCCCCGGGCTCAATTCGCAGCCGCCGCTTCGCGGCTCCAGCGTTTGGCGATCGCGCGACCTTCGCTCTTGTACGCCGGAAGCGCTCCGCTCGAAATTACACGCAAACGATTGAGCGCCAGCCTAGGGCCAGGCTTGTTAGCGTCACTTCGCCTTGAACTTGGGCGGGCGCTTTTCCATATAAGCGGCCAGTCCTTCCTTAGCGTCTTCACTTTCAAAGAGCAGTTGCTGATTTTCGCGCTCCAAAGCCAACCCTGCCTCCAGGGGGACTTCCCAGCCGCTTTGCACTGAGCGCTTGATTCGTCCCACAGCTTTTGCTGCTTTATTCGGCGGGCAGAACTGGCGTGCATACTCCATCGCGCGATCCATAAAGTTTTCGCTGGGCAAGACCTCGTTGACGAGGCCCATTGCTCTCGCTTCATCGAAGGAAAATGTCTTGCCCGTCGCCATCAACTCAATGGCTTTCGATTTGCCTAGAAGCCGCGACAGACGCTGGGTTCCACCGGTCCCGGGAAGAACCCCGAGGTTCACCTCCGGCAGGCCGATCTTGCCGGCATCTTTGCGCGCGATGCGCAGGTCAGCAGCCAACGCCACTTCCAAGCCTCCGCCGACGCAATGCCCGTTGAGCGCAGCGATCACCAGCTTGGGTGTGTTTTCCAGCCGCAGCAGGGTCTCGTTGGCGTGCAGGCAGAAATAGTACTTATAGGTTGGATCGACCTCGGCCAGCATCTGGATGTTCGCGCCCGCACAGAAGAACTTTTCGCCCGCGCCGGTCAGCACGATGACGTGGACATTGTCGTCCATGCGCGCCTGGAGGATGGCGGCATCGAGCTGGCGGTTCATCTCGTAGCTGTAGGTGTTGGCCGGCGGGTCGTTGAGCTCGATGACGGCTACGCCCAAGTCTACGCGGTAATGGATTAGTTGCCTGGTCTCGGCGAGCGCGGTGGGGCTGGACATGCGGCTACTGCCGTTTCCTCGCCGACAGGCGTTTTGGCGGCAACTTTTTCATTGCGCGGCTACTCTCAACGGCGCCGCGGATTGATTTGGCAGTGCCAGCATTGCTCCGGAGGCCGTGCAGAAAAATATCGCTGATCTCACGCGCCAGGATTTCAGCGCCGGGATCGACGCTCGGCTTATACCAGGTATAGAGCCAGTTCATCATGCCAAACAGGCCCATCACAGCCGTGCGGGTACTGACGCCCCCGGCGGCGGCACTGGGAGCGACCGACTTCAATCTTTCGCCCCGGGCCAGGTCTTCGACCAAGCCTACGCAGATGCGGTAATACTCACGCTTGATGGCGGCGAGTTCGGTGCCGTAGCTGTTCTTCAGCACGTCGTCTTCGTGCGAGAGCACTTTCATGGCCTTCTGTTTGGTCACGGAATAATCGACGTGATTGTGGACGAAAATGCGGATGCGCGTTTCCGGATCGTTGCTGGCGGCCAGGCGCTCGCGCAGGCGGTCGATGATGGTGGTGAAGGTGTGCTGCTGGATGAAGTAAAGCAGCTTCTCTTTGGATTCGAAGTAGTAATAGAGACCGGCCAGCGAGATGCCGCTGAGACGGGACAAATCGCGCATGGATGCGCCTTCATAGCCTTTATCGGCGAAGACCTGGGTGGCATAGTCGAGGATCTCGGACAGACGGCGGTCGAATCGAGTATCCTGCAGCGAAGGGCGCTCGGGGGCTCGGGTGGTGCTGGCAGCGGACATAGGCGGTGGTTCCGGGATCGATTTTTCGAACGTTCGTTAGAATTTTAGCAGGAATCGAGCCGAGGCGCAATCGCGAGCCGAGCCAGTCGTGACGAAACCTCAGATCCATCGATTGGGTTGGTCTGCCTATCGGCGGAGTTCCGTTCAGGATGACAGCTCAGGCAAGCAAGCCACTCGAGTCTGCGCGAACGGACCAAAGGAGAGCGGGAAAGCCGGTCGCGACGCTCGCTCGGGGTGACGAGCGAACGAGCCAGCTTGAACTTGGGAGATCGTGGATGGATACACTCCTCGCGATGTCCCCCGCGAATGCCGGCCATCGCGTCCGGTTTTGCCGCGGGAGGGACAATTTCGCAGTTGGTCCCCGGCGTCATTGACAAGCGACGCTGGTAACAGGCAAACTGCTGCATTCCTGAGGATTCTGTTGGTCGCATAGCAGTTGACACGATTTCTCGGCACAACGAGCGAATTTGATGACCGCGCCCCAACGCGTTTCATACCGCATGGAATCCACGCTGGAGAGCGTGAACAAAGCCGAGGAAATGGCCGATCAGATTGCAGCTCGGGCGGGGTTCGACGAGGACACGCGCAGCGGGGTTTCGATGGCGGTGCGGGAAGGCATGATCAACGCTATCCTGCACGGCAACGCCTACGATACGAACAAGCGAGTGAATCTCAGCTTCGAGCAGAATGCTTGCGAACTGGTGATCACCATCAGCGACGAGGGCCATGGCTTTATACCCGACGAGGTTCCCGATCCGCTGGCCCCGGAGAATCTTTTGAAGACCTCAGGGCGTGGCATATTCTTAATGCGGGCATTTATGGATGAGGTTCGGTTCCGCAAGCTGGACCCCGGCACTGAAATCACTTTGATCAAGCGGCTCAAGAGCGGTTAGCTGGGCTGCCAGGAGGCTTCCAACGTGAGCATGAAAGCGAGCACGCGGCAGGTAGATGGCGTCACCATCGTCGACTTGAGTGGGCGAATCACTCTGGGCGAGGGCAGTGTGATTTTGCGCGACACCATCAAAGACCTGCTGGGCAAAGGGCAGAAGAAGATCCTGCTGAACCTGGGCGATGTCAGCTATATCGATAGCTCGGGCATCGGCGAGTTGGTCAGCGCGTTTACCTCGGTGCGCAATCAGGGCGGCGAGCTGAAGCTGTTGCACTTGACCAAGAAGGTTCACGACTTGCTGCAGATCACGAAGCTGTATACCGTCTTCGATGTGAAGGACGACGAAGCGACGGCCATCGGCGCATTCGGCCGGTAAAGGCTCCGGCTGCGATCGCAGTGAGAAGGATGATGAACGCCCTTCCGCATACTTGCGGAGGGGCGTTGTCGTGTCTAGAGCAATCGGCAGTCGCATTTGCTTCGAGTCATGGACTCCTCCGACAAGAGCAGACGGGCGACGGGGCGGTTGAAAGCGTCACCACCCGTAGCTGATTGCTGAGTGTTGATTGCTCAGGCAGCGGGCTACAATGTAGTTATGCCCCGCATATCACGACTCGAGAAGCACGAGGTCGACGGCGAAACGGCCAAGATTTACGACGTCTACCAGCAAGAGCGTGGCAACGTGCCCAACATGTTTCGCACGGTGGCGCATCGGC
Source organism: Terriglobales bacterium (assembly GCA_030043575.1). Taxonomy (GTDB): domain Bacteria; phylum Acidobacteriota; class Terriglobia; order Terriglobales; family Acidobacteriaceae; genus Bog-257. The sequence goes on along the minus strand of JASHXK010000070.1, from coordinate 4,879 downwards.
CGGAGATTTTTCGCACCATGATCGCGCACTTCCGCGCGGTGATGAACACCGGCACCGTTCCCGCCAAACTCAAGGAGCTGGCAATCGTTCGCACCTCGCAGCTCAACAACTGCGAATATTGACTGGCCTCGCATACCGCCTTGGCAAGGCGGCATGGTTGGAGTGAAGAGCAGATCGCAGAACTGGCAAAATTCCGCGAGCGATCCGACTTTACCGATCGTGAGAAGGCGGCGCTGGAACTGGCCGAACGCGCGACGTTGCATCCCAACGAAGTCGACGACGAATTCTGGAGCGAGTTGCGGAAGCACTTTGACGAGGGCGAGATCATCGAATTGCTGGCGGCGATCGGGCTATTCAACTACTTCAACCGCTTCAACAGCGCTCTTCGAATGGAACCGACCAAGTAAAATCGGCGAAAACGGGCCATTTTGAAAATGTTCCTCGCGGAACATTTTTGCGCCTCGTAACCTACTAATTGCAAAAGGTTTATCTCCAACCACTTTCGTAACTAAGGCCCGCGGTAAAGGTAACCAGAAACCAAGCGCAATTCCCGATTCTTGATTGTCATCCTGAGCGGAGCATTCGCGCGGTTTGCGAATGCGGAGTCGAAGGACCCTGCGCACACTAACCGCTGGCTACTGGCTACTGATCTTCGGCGCGAAGCGCATTCCGTAGAACAGAATTGCCGCCGACAGCGCCACCGCGACGACCATCGCCGTCATTCCAATCTCCAGATTTGTGTGATCCGAAATAACGCCGATCAGCGTTGGCGAGAAGGCATCGCCCAGCAGGTGAATGGTGAAGATGTTCACCGCGAGCGCAGTGGCGCGAATCCGCGCGCTGACCGAGTTCACCAGCGCGGCATTCAGCGGAGCAGTATTCAGCAGAAGGAAGAACTCGCCCAGGAAGATCGCAGGAAACATGCCTGCTCCGCGATAGTAGATCGCGACCACAACGGCCGGAACCGCCAGCGCCATTCCAGCGGCGGAAACCAGTTGATACGCGGCATGCGTTCGCCGCAACAGACGATCGCCGAGCCATCCGCCCAGCAGCGTCGCCACCGTTCCTGACACGACCGTCATCCCGCCGAAGATCACGTTCGCTCGGTCCAGCGGCAGGTGGCGCATGCGCACCAGGAACGTCGGCATCCACACCTGCAGTCCGCCGATGGCAAAGGTCATCATCGCTCCGCCGAGCGTCACGGTCCAATACGCCTTGTTGTGGATGAGCCCGCGAATCGAACTGCGCTCGACGCTGTCGGCAATGCGATCGCTACTGCCGCGCGCAGGTTCGCGCAGCGCGAGCACGCCGAACGCCAGCACCAATCCCGGCAGTGCCGAGACCATGAACGGAGCACGCCAGCCGTAGTGATGCCCCAGATATCCGCCGATGAGATATCCCAAAGCGCTGCCCACCGGAGTAGCCAGATAGAACACTCCCATCACTCGTCCGCGAATCTCTTCCGGAAAGTGATCGGCCAGGTATGCGGGCGAAATCGCGACAAACGTCGCCTCGCCGATTCCAACGATGACGTGCCGCAGCAGCAGTTCGTCGTAGTTATGCGTGACCGCGCTCAGCAGCGTCGCCAGGCTCCAAACGAACGCACCCGCACCCATGATCCAGGTACGAGAGTAGCGATCGGCCAGCGGCGCAATCAGCGGCGCGGCCACCATGTAGCAGACGAAAAACGCCGACGTCAGAAAGCCGATCTGCGCATCATCCAGATGAAATTCCTTCTGGATGAGTGGCTGCACTGCAAACAGCACATTGCGGTCGATGTAATTGAGAAAGTTCAGCGCGGTCAGCAGCAGCAGGGCAACGATAGCGCTGGTCTTGGTGGACATGCGTGCGCGGAGGATAACATGGCAGGGATCGTAACGCCTCGCACCGCTGAAATACTCTCAGGACGATTCTCAGGGACAGCCTCTGCTCAAAGAAGACTTCTTGACGACACACAGGTGGTGACGGTGCGGCTTGCCTCCAACGCGCGAGATAAGCGGCATGTCCTAAGGCGCTATCTCCCAGAGCGTACCGTATCCGTACATTCCCCCAGAGGACGCTGTACCGAACAGATCGCCACTCGGGTCGAGGGCGACCCCAAAAGGCAGGCGTCCGTCATCATGATTGGTGAAAACATACAACGTCGTTTCGATAAAGGAGCCCGCCGACTGCGTCAGCTTGAAAGCTGTACCGGACCCATATTGCCCGCCTTCAGCGGTTGTCCCGTAAAAGTTGCCCTGATTGTCCATGGCAAAACCGAACTTGCCACCGTCATCTTCGGTGGAAAAGACGTGACGCACACTTTCCGCCCAATTGCCATTCGTATAGGTAAATTCCACGAGCGTTCCAGTGTTAGTGTCGGCCCCGCCTGCGGTGATGATCCAAATGTTGCCGGCTTGGTCGAGGATCGGAGCGGCTGTGGGTCCACATCCATCGTAATAATCGAAGTCGTGGATGGTAGTCTCTATCCAGCCTGATTGCGTCGGACTCAGCTCGAAAAACGTGCCACAGCCTATTGGTCCGCCGTTATAGGTCACGCCGTAAACATTACCGGCGGTATCGATCGCTAAGCCGCTCTGCGCAACGTTTCCATCGGTGCCATTTGTGAAGTTGTAAATGACATTCTCGGTCCAGCCGCCATTCGACGGAGTCAGCTGGTAGATGACCCCACAATCTTGAGGGTTGCAGTTTCCACTTGTGCTTCCATCTTCTGTTCCGCCGTACAGATTTCCCGAACTGTCGAAGCTAACCGTAGTGAAGGGACCGTAGCCGGTGCCTTGGGCCATAAACCGGTAGAGCACTGTTTCATTCCAGGGGCAAAGCACGGATCGGCAAAATGTTGGCGGAGGTTGAAGTCTGAAAACTGTGCCACAGGTAGAGCTAAATTCGCATCCAGTTTCATTGTTGCCGCCAAACTGGGTAGTGCCATAGAGAGTGCCGTCTGGTGCCATGGTGACACCGAAGGCTGGATTCTGGCCGTTGTAGCCTCCGAGAAAGTTGTAGAGCGAAGTGAAGACCCAGCCCGAGCCGTGGGGCGCGAGTTTGAAAACTCCACCGTAACCGTTCCCGCCTGCCTCGGCGGCTCCATAAAGATTTCCGTGGGCATCCAAGGCTAATCCGCCGTTGGCTGGATCGGCGCCGTCTGTTCCGCCAGTGAATTGGTGAAGCACCGTGAAAGTTTGCGCTTGCGCCGATGATACTGCCGTCAGCATTAGGGCACTTAGCAGCGTTGATAGGAAGCTGATTCTGTTTATTCCCGCGGGTAATGCCGATCGGAAGACCTCAGTGGCATTGGTCATCGGCGTTCTCCTTTCATTGGTTGGCCCAGTATTGCGCGGCAACAGCTTACACCCGTATGCCTGGCACGTTGAGGAGCGGCGACACACAGCCGCGACACGGTCTCGCGGTTGGCCCACTCTGCCGGGGTGCGGTTTACCTCACAAACATAGTTGCGTCAGCGCCGCGAGTTGTCTACTCTTCTCAGCTAAAGTATTCCAGCCCTAAAAACCTTGCGGAGGCTTCATGAATCGCCTGCTGCCCGTTCTTTTTGTGTTTGCGTTCAGCTGTGCCGCGCTGGCGCAAACCGCTGATACCACTTCGTCCTCGCCGACTACCTCTTCCGCTGCCCCAGCGCAAGCCACGCAGACCGCGAGCACGCCGCCCGCGAAAGCCACTCCGCAAGGCGAAGAAAAGCTTTTCTTTCCGAAGGATTGGTACTGGGGCTGGGCGCAGTTCGATCTTGCGCCGCCGCATAACGAGATCGATCCCAATATGTGCGCGGCCAACGCCGGCGCGCCGCAGTACGGCGGCGTGAACGCGCCCTGCAGTGCCTTCGCGCGCTATCAGATCTCGGGAACCATCGAATTACGGCCGATTGGCAGAACCATCGCCCGGCGCCTGATGTTCTTCTACGATCCTAATTTCCTCTTCGGCAAGAATCTTCCCGGGGTGCTTTACACCTGGTCATGGAGCGGCATCGGCATGGAATACGACTGGGGGGTTGGCGTGGACTTGCCGAAGCGGTTCCAGTTCCGCTATACCAACCATCCGACCATCCAGCGCTTCGGCTCGCGCGATCAGCCGCTGGGCCCGGCATGGCTGGGAGCCAACGGCCCCTGGGGACAATACAACGCCATCGGCATCCGCAAGTACTTCGGGACTCGGCGGGAGGGGACGGACTAAAGCAAATCCACCACAGAGACACAGAGGCACAGAGAAATAATTTTCAAAACTCTGTGTCTCGGTGTCTCTGTGGTGAATTATTTTTTCGGTCTGGGATAGCGCGCGATCACCACCGTCCCGATTCCGCTGCGCGGGCGTTAGTCTCACGTCGTTGCGAGGCCTGGATGCTATGATCGGACATTCGAGGATGTCATGCACAGCAAGAAGCTTGAGGAGCGCATTATCCGCGACAGCAGCATCTGCGGCGGTGAGCCCGTCTTTCGTGGCACCAGGGTGACGTTGCGAACCGTCCTCGCCAGCCTCGCGGAAGGCGATCAGCCGGAGACCATTCTCGCTGATTTTCCAAGCCTGAAGATGGAGGACATACAAGCTGCAATTGCCTTTGCTGCGGCGTCCGCTGAGGAAGACCTGCCGGTGCCTGCAGCGCCTCACATTCCATGAGGATCAAGCTGGATGAAAATCTTCCGCAAGCTCTGATACCCAGGTTGACCGCAGCAGGGCGCGACATCCAATCAGTTCAAGATGAAGGGTTAACTGGAAGGCCTGATTTCGATATATGGCGCGCAGCTCAGGCGGAGGGTAGGTTTCTCGTCACGCAGGACCTGGACTTCTCTGACGTCCGACGCTTCCAGCCGGGAACGCATCACGGAATTCTGTTGGTACGACTCCGTAATCCGAGTCGCAGCGAATTGGCTGC
>JASHXK010000623.1 GCA_030043575.1 Terriglobales bacterium | reverse complement strand
TGCGGGAAGGTTGTGAAACCGGTGTCAGCTTGTTTGCAGCATCCAGCGACTCCCGTCCCGACCAGATCATCGCGGCGATGCGTGCCGGCTGCTCGGAGTATCTGATCAAGCCATTTCAGTCCGATCAACTGGTTGAAGCCTTAGCGCACCTCTCGACTTGGCACCAGGGAAAGTTGCCCACGGAAAAGGGCAGAGTCATCACCCTCACGGGGGCCAAAGGTGGCGCCGGTGTGACCTCTCTGGCGGTCCATCTGGCACTGAGCCTGGTGCAGAGGCACCATCGCAGAGTGTTGCTGGTGGACCACCATCCAGCCCTTGGGGAAGTGACGTTGTGCCTTGGTCTGGGCCGGCATCAGTATAGTTTTTACGAATTAGTCCATAATATGGACCGCCTGGATGCCGAACTGCTGCAAGGCTTCCTCTTGAAACACGGCAGCGGTATGCACGTTCTCGATGCGCCGCAGGCAATGCAGGCTTTTCACGACACGCCAGCGGATGCAATTGAGCATACGCTGGCGTTCCTCTCGGAAAACTATGACTTCGTTATTGTGGACACTCCGCCGGGACTAAGCGAAGATACCAGTGCGGCGATCCGGCAGTCGGAGCGGATGGCCATCATCATCACGCCCGAGCTGCCTGCGATCCACAATGCCATCCGCACGATGGAGTACCTGACCGGTTTGCACTACCCGTCGGAAAACATCGACATCGTGCTGAACCGCTATTCGCGAAAGAACGCCCTGGAGGATCGGGAGATCGAGGCCTCGCTGCATCGAACAATCTCCTTCAGAATACCGAACAATTATGCGCAAATCGTTGGTGCGATCAATGCGGGCATGCCCATTGATCGCGCTCATAAGTCCGACCTGCCTACCGCTTTTGACTCCTGGGCAGACCGCCTTGTCGGGGAAGAACCATCAGCTACATCCGATAGCGGCGGATCGCGTAAATTATTTGGCCTTTTCGGAGGCTAGTTAGGGAAACTAAATGGCAAATGCGAAGACATTTGGTCCGGACATGCGTATCGGTAGCGGCACATGGGCGCCGCCGCGCAATGTTGGGGTTTCTGCTCGGGCATACCAGGATCTCAAGACCACACTACACCGGGAGTTAATCGGCCAAATCGATCTGGAGAGGCTGACCACTCTAGAGGATGTCAGGGCTCGGTCTCAGGTTCGGGAAGTCATTCAGGGCCTCATCGTAAAGCTCGACACTCCCCTAAGTACGGTAGAGAGGGACCGCCTTTCGCGGGAGGTACTGCACGAAGTCTTTGGTCTGGGGCCGCTGGAGCCGTTGTTGCAGGATGTCACCATCAACGACATTCTGGTCAACACGGCCAAGCAGGTGTATGTGGAACGTAATGGTGTGCTGGAACTCACCAATGTGATGTTCAAGGACGACGCGCACCTTCGCCACATTATCGACAAGATCGTTTCCACCGTAGGCAGGCGCGTGGATGAATCCTCTCCGATGTGCGATGCCCGCCTGCTGGATGGGTCTCGTGTCAACGTTATTATTCCTCCGCTTGCGGTGGATGGCCCTATCCTTTCCATCCGCCGTTTCGGCAAGATTCCGATTGGCACGCAGCAACTGATTGCTAATCGCACGGTTACTAGCCCGATTTTCGAGGTTCTGAAGGGAGCGGTACGCGCCAAGCTCAGCATGGTCATTTCCGGCGGTACAGGCGCCGGTAAGACCACGCTGCTTAACGTCATGAGCGGTTATATCAATGACTCGGAGCGCATCGTCACCATCGAGGACTCAGCCGAACTGCAGTTGCAGCAGGCGCACGTTGTTCGCCTGGAATGCCGCCCTCCCAATGTCGAAGGCAAGGGCGCGGTACGGCAGAGAGAACTCGTCATCAACGCTTTACGCATGCGGCCGGACAGAATAATCGTCGGCGAGGTCCGTGGCGAGGAAGCTTTGGACATGCTGCAGGCGATGAACACCGGGCACGACGGATCGTTAACCACGATTCACGCCAACAGCCCGCGCGATGCCGTCGCGCGTCTGGAAACCATGGCCCTGATGTCGAACCTTAACCTTCCGGAAAAGGCCCTTCGGCAGCAGATCGCTTCTGCTGTGAGCGTGGTGGTGCAGATCGCCCGCCTTAGCGATGGTACCCGGCGCGTAACCCACGTGACTGAAATCACTGGCATGACGGGCGACGTGGTTGCCATGCAGGATATTTTCATCTTCGAGAAGCTGGGCATTGACGTAAACGGGCGCGTGTTCGGACGATTCCGGGCGACGGGTGTCGCCCCCAAGTTTGCCGACAAGTTAAAGAAGGCCGGTATTGTTCTGCCGCCCAACATTTTCGAACACTCCTTCGAGGCATAATAACGAGGACGATCTATGTCGATGATCAGCATATTCTTCATTGTGTTGATCGCCGCCTTCGCTACGATTGCCTACTTCACGGAGCCTTCCGAGGCCGAGAAGCGGGTGCACCAGCGGTTGAGCACCTTAGGCCGGCCGCTCATGCAAGGCGACGATGACCAGCAGGCGGCGATTGTCCGCCAAGTTACGTTCAGCCGTATCGGTTGGCTCGACCGATACCTTCGCCAGAGTAAGCCCGCCCTGCAGCTGCAATTGTGGCTCGAGCAAGCCAAGCTGCCTTGGACGGTGGGCCGGTTTGTCTTCTACTCCGCCTGCTGCATGCTCGTCGGTGCGATTGTCGGTAACTGGTGGCTCCCGGTCGGCTTTATCGGGTGGGTTATCGGGCTGGCGTTCGGCGTAGTCCCGTTGCTGTATGTGGCTTATCAACGCCAGAAGCGGTTCCACAAATTCGACCTGCTGCTCCCCGATGCGATTGACTTAATCGCCCGCGCTCTTCGTGCCGGACACTCTTTGCCCAGCGCCTTGGTTACGGTTGCCGAGGAGATTGACGACCCCCTTGGACCAGAGTTCCAGCGCTGTGCCGACGAGATGAATTTTGGTCTGCCATTTCGCGAATCGATGTATAACCTCTTCCACCGGTTTCCCATACCTGATCTGCAATTCTTGATAACCGCAATCCTGTTGCAGAGAGAGACAGGCGGCAATCTTCCGGAATTGCTTGATAAGACTGCAGCGGTGTTGCGCGCCAGGATCCAACTGCAGCAAAAAGTGAGAGTACACACCGCCCAGGGCCGCATGACGGGAGCAGTACTGATCGCAATGCCATTCATTGCCTTTGTACTGTTGAACCTGATAAGGCCGGGTTACACCGCCCCTTTGTTCGAAAGTGAGCTCGGACACAAATTGGTGTATGGAACCTTAATCAGCATGGCTCTAGGCACCATCGTGATTCGCAGAATCATTCAGGTCAAGTATTGATATGACAGTAGCACTGGTTTGTTGTGTGGCCCTGGCGCTGTTCGCCGCAATGGCGCTGGTCGTGATGATGGTGGTGGGAGAGCGGTCGGCGACAGAAAGCCGTCTGGCTGCGTTGCAAGCCACATATGACCCCGACGCGCAGCTCCAGGCTGAGCAGAGCTTCGCGCCTCAGGACGCGTTTACGGTGATTACGCGTCCTCTGGCTCCCTTTCGTGACTGGCTGCGGTCGCGAGACCATGAGTTGAATTACCGACTGACTCTGGCGGGATTCCGCAATCCTGAGGATGCCGATACTTTTCTGAGCTTTAAGCTGATCTGTCCCGTACTAGGTATCCTGCTGGCCACATTTTTTGGGTCCGATAACCGCCTGTTTGCCGCCCTGTTTCTCTGCGTTGGCGGTTTTTTTGCTCCGGACATGTTTTTGTTCCGTGCGATAGGCCGGCGCAAGGAAAAGATCGGAAGAGCCTTGCCGGACGTCCTTGACCTGCTGGTGATCTGCATGGAGGCAGGGTTGGGTATTGATCAGGCGACTCTGAAGATCGCACAGGAAACTCAGCGTATTTACCCAGAATTGAGCGAAGAACTTTTCATTGTTGGATATGAACAGCGGGCCGGCAAACCGCGCCTAGAAGCTTGGCGGAGCATGTCCGAGCGAGTTGATCTCGATACCGTTCGGCAGTTTGTGGCCATGCTGGTACAGACGGATCGGCTCGGCACACCGATTGCTAAAGCCCTAGGCACGTTTGCCGACTCTTTG
>JASHXK010000622.1 GCA_030043575.1 Terriglobales bacterium | reverse complement strand
CGATCGGCGCGGCGGTGTTTCTGCTGTACATCAGCCGCCAGATCATGCGTGAAGCCGGGGTTGATGAGGAGCACTTTGCCGATGCTATCGTCGTCTTCGGCGCAGCGGAATACGTCGGACATCCATCGCCAGTGTTTCGGGCCCGGCTCGATCACGCCTACAGCTTGTTCGAACGAGGACTGGCGCCGGTCATCATTACTACCGGCGGCGCCGGCAAGGATCCTCACTTCAGCGAGGGTCAGGTCGGACGCGATTATCTGGAATCGCGCGGCCTGCCCGATGCCAATCTGATCGCTGAAACCCAGGGGGGCGATACCGAGCAGTCAGCCAAGCGCGTGGCTGTGATCCTCCGTGCCAATGACATGCATAGCTGCCTTCTGGTGAGCGACGCGTATCACATGTTCCGCGCCAAGCAGATGATGACGGCCGAAGGAATTGCAGTTTATATCTCGCCACGGCCAAGCTCGATTCCCAAGACTGTCGTCGGACGTTACCTCGCCGCCTTGCGCGAGAGCGTCAGCTATCTGCTCTACAGGGCGCATGTGATGTAAGCTATCGGCTCTCGGCCGTCAGCTGTCAGCTTGGCTTGCTCGCTTTCTCACTGCCATCCTGAACGAAGTCGAGGGACCTGCTGGTGTGGAAGGCTTGAGCTCTACAGAAGGTTGCGTTAGGTGACAGCTGAGAGTGATAGCCGATAGCTGACAGCTACTTCACCAGGGCCAATATCCTTGCCGGTGCGCCCGAACCGCCCTCCAGTTTGGTGGGCGCAACGACTACCGTGGCTCCTGCCGGAGGCACGAGCGCAAGATTGGCCACGTTTTCCAAGTGATAAACGTTTTCTCGCGACGTAAAGACGTGAACCGGATATGTTTCGGTCGCGCCAACGTCGACGCTCATCGTGTCGATCCCAAGTCCCACAGCTTGGCGCAGGTTCACCAGAAACTTCGCCGCTGCCAACGAGAATCCGGGATAGTGTGTCAGATGATCTGCCTGCTCGTTGCGAAAGCTCTTCTGTGAATTCCAGCGCTCATCCCAACCGGTGTAAGCCATGACCACTGCGCCGGAAGGAATCACCCCATGCGCATCCTCCCACGCGGCAATGTCCTCCACGGTCATTGCATAGTCAGGATCGTGCTTCACTTGCTGTCGCATATCGACGATCACCAGCGGTCGCACCAGATGCTCCGCCGGAATCTGATCCACTGTCCACGCACCAGCCGCAAAATGTGCCGGCGCGTCGAGGTGGGTACCGTAGTGCTCCTGAGTCGCGAAGACCCGCGAGTAATAACCATCCCGCTCAAGATTCCCCAACTCCTTCGCCTGATACGGCGAGTCTTCCGTTCCTTCCCAATTCGGAGAGCGATCGTTCAGATTGTGCGTGAGATCGATTACCGCGCGGAATTCGTTCTGCTCAGGCATGACCAGCTTATGTTGCGCTAACAACAATGGCATCAGCAAGACTACAGCCTATCGCAATTGTCTTCCAGTTCAACCTGCCGTCCACCGGCTGAATTGCCCGCTCAGCGTGCTTCGACGGAGCAGCCTTAAGGCTTGACCCCGCACACGCCGGAGTTATACCCGAGGCCCGGGGCTAGGATGTGGGCATTCACAAAGGACCAGAAGTTCGCCTTCAGGCAGTCTTCGCCGAATTCCTTCGCGACATCCCAGATCTGCACCTCAATAGGTTCGTCGAGTATGACTTGATACGAACTGGTGATGAATTTCAGGTTGCCTACGGGTACATAATTCCAGCCCTCCGCGCTCTGAAACAAGTGCGTAAGTTTCGTCGGGGCACCGGGGATGAGTCGCAGTGTGCTGACCAGCACCTCTATGAACTGATTGGCAGGTGGCAACAACGGTACTATATCCTGGTAGTTTTCGTAGCGTGTCTGGTCGAAGAGCTTCTGGAAACCGCCGTGGAAGTTGATATCGCCCGGCTTCGGCGAGGCGAACGTCACCAGCGGCTGCACATTCGGAATGCCGAGATTCTGCGCCAGAATGTAAGCGCCTATGCTCGCCATGGCGCCGCCTTTGCTGTGTCCCGTGATGTATACCGGGTTGGCCGGCCCGGGATTATAGCCCTTAATCAGGTTGGCTACATCTTGAATGATCGACGTCGTCGCATCGAAAAATCCGCTGTGCACCTGTCCCGGAACCCTGTTGGGGCCGCTGGTGCAACTGGTGGGCAACTCGAAGAAATCCTGCAGCCAGTCAAACAGACAGTCCGGATCGTTCTTGGCCGGCGGCAACGTTCCGCGAAACGCCACAATGATTCCGAACGGACACTGCCCAACCGTCGCCGCATTGATCAGGTGGGTACCACCGCAAGCCGTCTGCGGCCCTTGTGTGTAGGGAACCTTCGGACTATAGACCCCATCTGCTACATACCTGCAGGTGTCCGGTTGTTGGATGTTGTAGGCCGCACCACAGGCATTCAGCAGAATACAGTCTAGGTTAGGCGGTGCGGGACTCATCGCTTTCCTCCTCGCTTAAGTGCGACGTTACACACTTGTGTTCGTGCAGCGGGAGCGAGGGCGGCCGTGCCAGCCGCACAACTGCTGGATTTGCAGGTGGATGGCAAGTATCTTAGCGCAGTTTTTCGACACTGGAGTTCAATTCCCGACGAATTTGAGCGTCTTTGATTGCGCCAGGTCGGCGAGCTCGCTCCGGGACCGGTTTATCCACCTATTCTCTCTGCAACCATAACCGTGATCAGCGCGGCATCGGCGGCCAGCACCGTGCTGACGAAATTCACCGCGTCGTTTCCCATTTTGCCGGCGTTCTCCCAGGTGGCGCCCATGATGCTGTCGAGGAACATGCCGCCAATCCCCGCGAATGCAATGACAAATGTCCATCGCCAATCGATCACGCCAGCTGCGGCACCGACCCAGGAAATGACACAGGCAGCCACGCAGCCGCTGATCGTGCCTTCTAAGCTAATAGCTCCGTTGGTTCCTATAGGCACGCCGCGGAAGTCGGTGATCATGTACGCGCTACGCGCCGTTGCCTGACCCAGTTCGCTGGAAACTGTGTCAGCGGCCGCCTCGGCCAGCGCTGCCATCGACCCGGCAAGCAGTACCGGGCTCAGCTCCTGAAACCAGATCGCCGGCAGCGCACAGGCTGCCGCCGCCCCGAGATTGGCGACCACCTGCCCTGCCGTTCGCCCGCGCCGCCGCTCGGCAACTCCTAGCCGTTGCTTGCGCGCGTAACCCCAACTCGTCGAGATCACCGTCAACAGAAAAAGCACAAAAAGAGGCAGAAAACCAGCGAATCCAGCGGCTAGCATCAGCACGAACGCAACCAGCACGCCCGCCATCGCGCCGCCGTCGGTAACCGCCCCCATGAAGCGCGCCATCACAGCGAAAACGATGGCGATCACTGCAGCCGGCAAACCTCTTGCATGGATGAGATTTGTCACGCTCCGTTCAGTATCGCACGCGGCGGCGACATCGCTTTTCGCCTTTCGCCCTTCGTTGTTCGGCCTTGGCTGGATTAGCGAGAACTCTCTGGCGAAAAGCGAAGGGCGAATCGCAAGAAGCGAGAATGCAGCAAGTAGCGACCCTTTCGCATCCCACCACTGGCCGCAATCGGTCCGGCGCCTGGAGCTATTGGAAGAATATGGCTTGACGAAGGCCAGCCAAGCGCCTGATCATGTTTCGGCCCGGTTTCCCACAGGCATTATCTTTGAAAACTCAAGGCCTGTGGGGGGCTGGAAGGTTTCTCACGCCGAAAGAAGCGATGGGGTGCACTTCACCTTTCGCTTCCTCTGTGCAACCTGTGCCTCTGTGGTTAATTCCGCGCTGTTGGGAAGCGCTCTTCTTTCACCCACAGTGGCGCTCGTCGAAAAGGAACGATTCTATGGCGTCTTCTGTATGGTCCGGCTATCTGACCTTTGGACTCATCTCCATGCCGGTGCGGCTCTTCTCCGGCGCGCGCGGCAATCACATCTCCTTCAACATGCTGCATCGCACCGATAACGTGCGCATCAAGCAGCAACTCTGGTGCCCGCACGACGAGCGCGTGGTCGAGCGCAGCGAGATCGTGAAGGGCTACGAGTACCGCAAGGGCGAATACGTCATCATCGAGCCCGAGGA
>JASHXK010000621.1 GCA_030043575.1 Terriglobales bacterium | reverse complement strand
GCTGACTCCAGCGAACCTGGCATCGAGGGAACTTTTGCGAGCTCCTCAGGACCGAGATCGTAGATGTCCTTATCGAGCGGCTGTCCGGGATCGATCTTGTTCTCGATACCGTCGAGTCCTGCCATCAGCATTGCTGAAAAGGCGAGATACGGGTTGCAGCTCGGATCGGGCGGACGGAACTCCACCCGCTTCGCCTTAGGCGAGGCCGAATACATCGGAATACGACATGCCGCGGAGCGATTGCGCCGCGAGTATGCGAGGTTCACCGGCGCTTCGAATCCCGGCACCAGGCGCTTGTAGGAGTTCGTCGTCGGAGCGATCAGCGCCGAAAGCGCTGGCCCGTGCTTGATCAATCCGCCGATATAGTACAGGGCCAGCTGCGACAGGCCGGCGTAACCGTCGCCCGCAAACAGAGGCTTACCACTCTTCCACAGCGACTGGTGGGTGTGCATGCCGCTGCCGTTGTCCTGGAATAGCGGCTTGGGCATGAAAGTCACCGTCTTGCCATACTGGTTGGCGACGTTCTTCACGATGTACTTGTAGAGCATCATCGAGTCGGCCGACTTGATGAGCGAATCGAACTTCAGATCGATTTCGGTCTGGCCGCCGGTGGCGACTTCGTGGTGATGGCACTCGACGGTGAGGCCGCAGTTCTGCATGGTCATCGCCATCTCGCTGCGCAGATCCTGGTAGTGATCGGTCGGCGATACCGGGAAGTAACCTTCCTTGTAGCGCGGGCGATAGCCGAGATTGTTCTCCAGCCGTCCCGAGTTCCAGCGGCCTTCTTCGGCGTCGATGAAGTAGAAGCCTTCATGCTCGTTCTGATCGAAACGCACGTTGTCGAAGATGAAGAACTCAGCCTCAGCACCGAAGTAGGCGGTGTCGGCGACGCCGGTGGAGGTGAGATACATCTCGGCCTTCTTGGCGATATAGCGCGGATCGCGATCATAACGCTGCTTGGTGACGGGATCGATGACGTCGCACACCATCACCAGCGTGGGCACCTCGGTAAAGGGATCGAGCATGTACTTGCCGGCGTCGGGGATGAGCAGCATGTCGCTTTCGTGAATAGCTGCCCAGCCGCGAATGGACGAGCCGTCCATGCCGAAGCCCTCCTCGAAGGAGTCCTCGCTGAGCTGATTAATCGGATAGGAAACGTGGTGCCAAAGTCCGGGAAGATCGGTGAAGCGCAGATCGAGCACCTGCACATTATTCTCCTTCACGAATTCCAGGACTTTTTTCGGATCGGGCTTGGTATCAGCCATTCAGAATTCTCCTTTGCGCCTCGCCGGACGAGGGCGATGGTTATGTCGTGCGTTGCAACCTTTGCGAAATGGCGGCCCAAGGGTTTCCTGCAGCGCCGTTGGATTCCGCAGTAAGAAGCCGGAACTACCCAGCCTAACTCGCGCGCCAAGGCGCGATCTGGATCCCTGTGCAACCACATGGATAAGGGAAATGTGTAGCGTTGGATATGGTCTCAGGTTCGCGTCCGTGGTTGACGGGCCCGCCTGAGAGAGAGCACCTTGGCTCACGTTTCAGGATAGAGGCGCGTCCGGCAAGTGGGAAATACATTGTTTTTATGGCAGCGATAAAGCGCAGTTATGATGCAGAAAAGTGTGGATTTCCTGCGGAAAACGGGGGCTTTTGCGGGTCGAGCAAACAGAAATCTAAGAAAAGATTGTTGAACATGAGCGATCCGCGCGAGACAGGTCAGCCGAGCGCCTCAGCGAACTGCATGACAGCTCCTCTGCTGCTGTAAAGCCGTGGCACAAACCCCGCCACGCTTTGACCGTTCTTCCCGCTTCCCAGCTTTGCGGCAGCTATAATACGGCTCGACTACGTTCAATCAACAATGCCAACAGGCCAGGATGTGTCCTGTTGGCTCGCCGATTTGTATTGGTTAGGACACGCAGGCGGTTCTATGCGCCCATCTCGTCTACGGGCTCTTGTGATCCTGGTCATCGGACTGGGAATTATCTTCTGGGCAATCCCGGCAGCCGCCAACTTTGTAATCGAGTACAGTTGGTGGAAAGAGGTCGCGCAGGTCAGCACCTGGTTCGCGATGTTGTGGTACAGCATTGCGCCGGCAGCGGTGGGCACGGTGCTGGCATTTGCCGCGTTCTATGTGGCACACGCGCGGGGCCTGCACTTCGCCGGGGTTCGCCGGCAGGATTATCCCCTCTACTCCGGTCTGGTTGCGATCGCCCTGGCGCTCTTCGCGATTTTGTTTGCCTCGTCGTCCATCGACTTCTGGACCGTAATGCGATTTCTTGGTTCGCGCGGCATTACCGTTCCGCAGGGCGCGTGGCAGGATCGCGTCTTTTCCCGCGGCTTGCCGTTCTACCTGTTCGATCTTCCCTTCTATTGGAACCTGCTGGGGTTTCTGCTGGGAGTCGCGATCACCGCGGCGCTGTTGTTTTGGGTAACGGCGCGAGGATGGCAGCTATTCGAACGGGTGCGCTATCGCTTCAGTAACGGCTCGCACGTCAGAGTAATCAGCCTGCAGGAGTATCTGCGGCTGCCGGGCGCAACTCGCGCCCCTTTCGTCCGGATACTCGGCGTAATTCTGCTGGTCGCCTTTGCGGCCTGGATTTACTTGGGGAATTTCGCGCTGCTGTTCAAGGTTCATCCCTTCATGACTGGCGCCGACTACGTGGACGAGAAAATCACGCTGCCGCTACGTTGGCTGGTCATCGTCGCCGCGCTGGTTGCAGTGCCGCTCGTCTGGCTCTCGAAATTCAAGCCGGTGGTCTACCTGGTTGCCGGCTGCTATTTCCTGCAGATGGCGCTGCCGGCACTTGTCCGCAGCGTTTACGTTCGCCCGAATGAGATCTCGATCGAGCGTCCCTACATCGAGCGCCACATCGAAGCGACGACCGCGGCCTTCGGTCTCAACCGCAACGCTAAAGAGAGTCCGTTCTCACCTTCGGGTCAGGGTGTCATCGATCCCGTTCAGGATGCGACACTGCTGTCGAACGTGCGCCTTTGGGATCTCCGGGCCTACGACGCCACCATCACCCAGATTCAAGCGTTGCGCCCTTACTACACCTTTCCTGACACCGATGTCGATCGCTACTTCATCGATGGCCGTATCAAGCAAGTCCTGCTGTCGCCGCGCGAGATCGACGTCTCGCAACTCCCGGCCGAAGCCAGCGCAAGCTGGATCAACCCTCACTTCATCTACACCCACGGCTTTGGCGCCGTCGTCTCCGAGGTCAACAAGATCACTCCGGATGGTCTGCCGGTTCTGCTCATCAAGAACGCGCCTCCGGAGATCAAATCGCCCGGCTTTCAGTTGACGCGGCCGGAGATTTACTACGGCGAGAAGACCCAGGATCCGGTTTTCGTGCACACCGCGCGCGAGGAGTTCGACTACCCCTCCGGCGACCAGAACAAGTATTCGACCTATCACGGCACCGGCGGATTTCCTGTTGGCTCGTTTCCCATGAAGCTTGCCGCAGCGATCTCCGAGGGCGAAGCCAACATCGTTTTCACCGGCTATCTGACCGGCGACAGCCGCATGATGATTTATCGCAACGTCAAGGAGCGGCTGGCGCATCTGGCCGGCTTTCTCACCTGGGATCCCGACCCGTACCTCGTGATCACCGACGACGGCCGGTTCGTGTGGATGGCCGACGGTTACACCACTTCCCTTTCACATCCGTACGCGGCCGTGCTGCCGGTCGCCGGGCTGGACGATGGCGCTAACTACATTCGCAATGCCGTGAAAGCTACGGTCGACGCCTATACCGGACAGATGACCCTGTACGTTTTCGATCCTGACGATCCGATCATCCAGGCCTATCAAAAGCTGTTTCCGCAACTATTCCGTCCTATGTCGGAGATGCCGATCGATCGTCGCCGCCACGCGCGCTACCCCGAAGCCATGTTTCGCACCCAGGCCGAGGCTTATCGCATCTTCCATATGCGCGATCCCCAGGTCTTCTACAACAAGGAAGATGTTTGGGAGGTCGCGCGCGATCTGTTCAGCCAATCGGGACAACCGGAGCCAATCTCGCCAACGTATGTCATCGCTACATTGCCCGGTGAGAAAGATCCTGAGTTTTTGCTAATTCTGCCCTTCACGCCGCGCGGCAAAGACAACCTGATCGGCTGGATGGCGGCGCGATGCGACGGCGACCAACTGGGCCAGCTCATCTTCTACCAGTTGCCCAAGCAGCAGCTGATGTACGGTCCCATGCAGATCGAATCGCGCATCGACCAGGATCAGAACATCTCCAAAGACCTTACGCTGTGGAATCAGCAGGGCTCGCGCGTGCTGCGCGGCAACATCATCGCTCTGCCCGTCACCCGCGGCTTTCTCTACCTTGAGTCGATTTACATTCAGGCGACGGAAGCGCGCATGCCGCAACTGAAGAAAGTCGTGTTGGCAATGGGCGACCGGCTGATCTATCGCGATACCTTCGACGAAGCGCTGGCGGATTTAACCGCGGCGCCCGTGCCACCCGCTGCTTCAACCGCTCCGACTGTGGCAGCGACGGCAGCAGAGAAGAATCCGGCTTCGCTCGCCGAGCGCTTGCGCCGGCTTCACGATCAGGCGGAACAGCTCACGCGCGAGCTGGAATCACTGGAAAAGGAAGCGGGTAAACAGTAGCGACGGGCCGTCCTGGCGGCAGGTTCAGTGGCAGGATGAGTCGTCCTGGAAGCTGCCGCCGCCCAACATCGAGCTGAGAAAATGCCAGCACGTTATTAGTTTCTGAGTTTCGGGCTCATCCCGCAGCGAACCGGGTGACATGGAGTATTTCGCGGTGTTCATGTTCTTGCTGGCTTTGACCAGCCGATCGCTCCACTGCCGCACGCCTTCATATTCGTTGGTGAGCAACTGCAGCGCATTTCGATCTCCGCCGGTGCTTGCCGCTGTTTCAGCCAGTCTCTTCCCCTGCGCTGCCTTTTGCTGATAGTTGGCCGCCCATGCTTCCTGGATGGGATAACCGTTTTGAATGGCGTACCCGATCGCAGCTCCCCACTCCCGGAGCAATGCTATCTCTTCGATACCGGCCTTCATAAAATCTCGCGATAGCGCGGAGTCATCCGTCGCTTTGGGTGTTTCAGCGGCAGATCCGCTATCGGACGACGAGGGTATCGTCAGGACAATTCCGTTGGCATTGAAACGGAGCGATCCGTTGGCAAGGCGGGCGAGAGCTTCCACGTCGACGTACGTCCGCCCATCCTCTTGTATTACCGCCGCTCGGCCGGACTGGCCATTGACGACGAGCGTGGCAGACTGGTGTTGCGCCTGCCCGAAAGCCATCGCCGGCCCAACCACCAGCGCCAATAAGCTTGGTGAGATGCAGCAGTAGACCTGTCGCATAGACCCTCCCCGATTACAGCTTCGAGTGGTAGTTTACTCGGACTAGGATTCCAGCAGCGCCCGTAACTTGTGAGCATATCTGCGACTCGACGTGACCACCGTTCCTTCTGCCAGCACGATGTCGTAAACCCCCTCGAACATCGGACGGATCTCGCTAATGCGGGCACTGTTCACGATGGCCGATTTCCGCACTCGGATGAAGTGGTGTGGCGCCAGCTTCTCTTCCA
>JASHXK010000620.1 GCA_030043575.1 Terriglobales bacterium | reverse complement strand
GCGCTGTTGCCGGTCGAATGCTGTCCCATCAGCTCGCCATTAATCAATCGGGCGATTGCAGCCGCATGGTCGCTAGGGCGCGACCGCCAAGCTCCCGAGCCGCTGCACGGCATGCAATTCTTCGCCAATCACGATGACACGAGGCTACTGGTGGAGGCCTATGTTCGCCCCGGTACGGATGCCAGGCTGCTTCAGCCTTTCGCCGCCGCACTGCACCATGTCGTGTCGCAAATTGCCGGCGTTATCGTATTCGCTGCTCATCCGACGGAAGACGAAACCCTCCAGCGCGCCCCGCTGACCTCGATTCATCCCGGGAAGCCGCAGGCCATCGGCGACAATTCTCTGATGTACCACGCTGTGGGAGTCGACTATCATGTCTCCGGCGGTTCGTTTTTTCAAACGAATCGCTTCCTTATCGACAAGCTGGTGGAAGCGACCGTGACGAAGCGAACGGGCCGTGCCGCTCTCGATCTCTATGCCGGCGCCGGCCTGTTCACTTCGCATCTCGCCCGCAACTTCGATCACGTCCTCGCTGTCGAATCTTCCCCGCCCTCCTTCGCCGACCTCCGCCACAATGTTCCGCACAACACGAAATGCATCCGCACGACGACCGAAGCCTTCCTCGCCGAGCGCGCCGCCAAACTTGCGCCCGATCTGGTGATTGTCGATCCGCCTCGCGCCGGCCTCGGCGACAAGGCAACCGCAGCGTTGTGCCGCATGTCCGCCTCGCATGTGACCTACGTCTCATGTGATCCGGCAACCCTCTCGCGCGACCTTCGACGGCTGCTAGAATCGGGCTATCGGGTCGAGCAGGCGCATCTGGTGGATCTGTTTCCGCAGACGTACCACATGGAAACGGTGCTGCACTTGGCGCGCTGAAGCGGTTGGGTCGCGTGGGGCACGCATCCAGGCGTGCAGACACGACGCAGCCTGTTCGGCCGGCCTTTAGCCCCTGAGGTAAGTTTCCTGCCCCTCAGCGGCTCAAGCCGGATCGTTCTGCGATCGGCGGCTGCACCGCTAAAGCGGTGCTCCACCCATCCGGCAGTAAGAAGGCCAGAAGCTCACCTAATCCAGGTTCACAGCCCGCCGCTGCGAACGGCGGCGTAGGAGCTATTCATGTACGCGATCGCCATCCTTCGTTATCGCAAGCCGATTGAAGATGTCCAGAAGCACGTGGACGCGCACCGCGCGTATTGCCAGGGCCTTAAGCAGGAAGGGTTGCTCATTGCATCCGGGCCAATGGTGCCGCGCAACGGCGGCGTCCTGCTGCTGCGCATCCCCGATAACGAGGCACAGGCGACGCTGGACAGTATTCGCGACAACGATCCCTATAGCCGGGCCGGTGTCGCACAATACGAACTGTGGCCCTGGACCCCTGTTTTCGGCGCGGAGGCCCTGGACCGCCTGTAAGCACCCCAACCCGAGTTGGGACTCTGGCGGACCGTCGTGTCTACAGTCGCACGCCCGGAGGAGCGCGAACTCACCCCTACGCAGCTCCAGCCGCTGCGAATCGAAGAGCGGGCGCAGCCAATCTTCAAGCCCTATTGCGGCGGCCAGGAGCCAATCTTTCTCGCGGCCGTCGCCTTCGCCGGCGGTATCATCGCGGCTGACTATCTTTGGCGATCTCCCTGGATTTGGCTTGGCGCATTCCTGATCGCCGCCATCGCTGCCGCGCTCTCGCTTCGCCGATCTCCCCAACTTGGCTTTGCGTTTTGGCTGATAGCGATGATTCCACTCGGCGGCTTTTATCTTCAAGCGCGAGATGCTGGGCAGCCGACCGTCGCCGAAAATCTTCAGCCCTTCGCGACCGGGCAGGACGAAGTTGACGTGGTCGCGCACGTGATCCGCGAAGGTCTGATCCGCGTCAGCCCCTACGGAGGCAAGCAAGAGTCGGTCGACGTCGAAAGCGAGCAGCTCCGGCTCGACAATCGGCAGCTCTCAACTCCAATGGGCATCCGGCTGACGATTTACAGCAAGCGGAGCGACCAAGGAGAAGCTCGCGACGACGGCGTGGAATCACCGCTGCGGGTTTACACCTATGGCGAGCGGCTGCACTTGATTGCCAGGCTCCGCCTGCCGCGCAACTACCGCGATCCTGGCGCAATGGATTTGGTTGGCTACCTCAACTCGCAAGGCATTCGCCTGACCGGATCGGCGCCCGCCAGCCACGTCGCAGTGCTGCCTGGATTCATCGGAAATCGCATTGGGTTGTGGCGCAGTTCGGCGCGGCGCAGCGCACTCTTGCACATTATGCAGTTGTGGCCCGGCGAACGCGGCGCATTGATGCAGGCCGCGCTGATCGGCGGCCGCGCTTTCTTCGGCCGCGACATCAAAACCGACTTCCAGCGCACCGGCACCTACCACATTCTGGTCGTCTCCGGGATCAACGTCGGCATTCTCGCTTTCGCGGTCTTTGGGACCCTGCGCAAGCTCCCGTTCGGCGAAACCTGGGCGACGATTCTTACCATCGTATTGTCGTGGGCGTATGCGTTTGTGGCCGACCTGGGTTCGCCCATCGTGCGGGCCACCATCACACTCAACATCTATCTGCTCTCGCGATTACTGTTTCGCGACCGTGCCGGGCTCAACGCGCTCGGTATCGCCGCGCTTGGAATGTTCGTGGTGAATCCTCGGACTCTGTTCGAAGCCAGCTTCCAGCTTACTTTCATTTCCGTGGCCGCCGTCGCGGGCATCGCGGTACCGATCCTGCGCCGCACTCTTTATCCCTTACAGAGCGCGCTGCGAAATCTCGATTCATCGGAATACGACTTTTCGTTACCGAGTCGCGCCGCCGAGTTCCGGGTGGAGATGCGCCAGTTGCGTAATGCCTTGCAGGACGTCTTTGGCCGCACCCTGGCCAATTTCCTGATCGTGCGGATGCTTAGCCTTGCCTTGATTGCCACGCAACTCCTGTTTACCTCGACCATCATTCAGCTCGCGCTGGCGCTGCCGATGGCATGGTATTTCCATCGCGCGACGACGATGGCGCTGCCCGCCAACGCATTGATGATTCCCATCGCCTCCGTCTTGTTGCCGAGCGCGGTCCTGGCGGTTCTTCTCTCTTACGCATCGCACTGGCTTGCGTACCTGCCGGCGCTGATTGCGGGATACGCGCTCGACTTTCTCACCGGAACGGTCCGCCTCATCGGCCATTGGCGGATCTCGGAAGTACGCGTGCCCACGCCAACGCTCCACATTTCAATCGCCGCAGCACTCAGCATAGGATTGGCTCTGTTGCTTGCGAGGCGCCGCATTCTCGCGGCAATCGGAGTCGCCTCATTGCTCGCCTCGGCAGCAGGCATCGTGCTCTTTCCCCCGAAGCCGCAATGGCATTCCGGCGTATTGGAGATTACCGCCATCGACGTTGGACAAGGCGACTCGCTGCTGGTGATCACGCCACAAGGCAAGACGCTGCTGATGGACGCAGGCGGTATCCCCGGCAATTTGCGCTCCGACTTCGATGTCGGCGAAGAGGTGGTCTCGCCGTATCTGTGGTCGCGTGGCATCCAGCGGCTCGATGCCGTTGCCGTCTCCCACGCCCATAGCGACCACATCGGTGGCATGCGAAGCGTCATCGCCAACTTTCAGCCACGCGAATTGTGGTATGGCGTTGACTCCCCCACCCCTGAATTTGCCGGCGTACAAGCGGCCGCGCAGATGTTCCACGTTGAGCTCAAGCAGTTCACCTCCGGAGACGCCTTCGATTTTGGCGGAGTTAGCGTGCGCGTTTTGAATCCCCAGCCAGGATGGCAGCCTCATAATCCCGCGCAGGATGACGAATCGCTGGTCCTGCGGATGCAATTTGGTCAGACATCAGCTTTGTTGATGGGAGATGCGCATCAGCGCATCGAGAAGCTTCTGATCAACGAATCGCCGCGAGCCGACCTGCTGAAAGTCGGCCATCACGGCAGCGCAACCTCGAGTACGCCTGCTTTTCTCGCCACCGTACGACCACAGTTCGCAGTGGTGTCGGTTGGCTTCTACAACTCGTTCAAGCATCCTCGGCCTGAGGTAATGCAGCGCTACACCGGCGCTCACATCACCACCTATCGCACCGACCTGGCTGGGGCAGTTTCGTTTTATCTGAACGGCAGGACCGTGACCGCTACGCCGGTCCTTCGCTGACAGCCTCGTCTTCGTCAGTCGCGGGATGGGTGCGATACTCCTCGATCGTCTGCCGTGCCTCTTCTGCCTGATCCGGACGCACCAGCACCACGACGCCGCCCACCCCGGGCAGGATGTCTTGCGGCGCCTCGCGGTTCTGGATCATGGCATCGATGCCGGCCGATTCCAGCAACCCGCGAACCACCATCGCCTCCGACTCCTCATCCGTATCGAAAACTTTTACCAGTTCTTCGTGATCTGCTGCTGGTTCTGCCATGATTCCTCCCGTGGAGTAGTGTCTCAATTCCCCGCCGCCGGGGAAAGCCCTCCCGGATTCGGGTAGTGGTGCAGTTTGAATTCAAACCCTGGCATCGCTGAGGTTCACTTGTCATCCCGAGCGCGCTTCCTTTGCGCAGCGAGGGATCTGGGCGCGCCGATTCGTGCCGGCGCACGAAAGGCGCGCATCCCTAATAGCCTCGAATTCAACTGCACCATTACCCGGATTCGATGCAGATGCCAGTACCATCGCCGTTTCCAGCGCAGGATTTGTCGCGAACATCAGCCGGTTTGGGTGTATGATGCCGTTCACTAGGAGCTGGAGTGGCTCCTCCTGGAATGCTTGCGCAACGGGAGGGTCACGACCGACATCCAACTCTCATCAGAGCGAATTGGCTGCGGCCTGGAAAACGTCGCGCCGGTTCCCGAGGATTTCATGGGGCTATCGGAACCTAAGGATACTGCAGCATCGCAAGCCGCCGGCGCACAGCATTCCACGCAACCCGAACAGGAAGAAGAAGGCCGCAAATTGCGGCGCCTGCAGATCATGATGAACATGGTCATGTCGGTGATCGGCCAGGACCCGGACCTTACGATCGAGGAGGCCGCTGAGCTGGCCGCCAATGCCAAGCGCGCTGCGCTCGCCCTGTTTCCCGACAAGGAATTCGCCTACGACATCCTCTACAAGCCACGCCTGCAGCGACTTATCGCGGAACGCTTCCGCATACAATAGCGCGCCGCGTAATCAGACAGCCCGCCCTGAGCATCGCCGAAGGGCGTCGTTCGACCAGCCTTCATAAAAAAACTAAGTTCGCTGCGCTATTTAGAAATGCTGCTCAGGTAGATCGTCACAGTTCCATAGAACAGCTTTGCCCGCATTTGTATGGGCAGATGCTTGTCGTCATCGCTAAACCAGATCCAGATTCGCCCTTTGTTCCGCAGGAGGGTGCCAGAATCGCCCTCCGGCCCGACGCGCACGGTCTGAAAGGTTCCGGCCGGCGTTTTAATCTGCTCTTTGCCTTCAACGTGGGCCTGTACCGTGACTGTCTTGCTGCCGTCGTTAAGCGGGAAGGTGTAGGTCGATCCCACCTGCAGCGGCAGGCTGGCGACATAGAGAATCCCCGAGAGCACGTCGGTTACGCAATTGGGAATGTCGTTCTCCAGTCGCTTTGTCTGATTGTCCTTCAGACTGCGCTCGTCCAGAACCGCCTTGCCGCGGCTGTAGTCGTAGGTAATCGTTGTCTCGCGGCGATGCGAACCCTCCTCGCTGTGCTTGATCAGCTTGTTCGAGCAAAGACTCTTGGCATCGGCGTACGAATTGAAGCGATCGGCCACGCGATAGAGCAGCGACACCACACCGGTTGAGTCGACGGTTGCCGAAATGTGATTCTGCGATCCGGACTGCTCGATACGCAGCGACGCTACTCCAGCGGTCCAGAAGCGCCATTCGCCTGCGTAGTGAAAGGTCTGACCGTAGGGGAACTGAAAGCTCGGCCGTAGCGCTTGAATGTGAGAAGCGCTGCCGATCTTCGCGTCGAGGGATGGCACGGGCGCAGCATGTGCCGCCTGCGGATTCATGTCCGCCGGAGCTTCAGGTGAAGCGAGAGAGGCCCAGAACAGCAGAGCCAGGGCCAGGATAAAGCGCGCGATGAAGGTCGTCACCTTCCCCCAGGCAGCCAGAGAATTTTCGCAATCAGGACGGCCAACATAGCGGCGGCGCCCAGCAGGGAATTGTATTCGCGATGTCGGAAGTATAACTCACGCGAGAAGCCCTCGCTCACTCCGCGAAACCACACCGAGCGCGGCAGAAGACTGGGTACCTTGTTCGTGTAGTCGGAATATTCCGGAAATTTGGTGCGCAGGAAATTCTCTTCGCCACGAATCACCGGCACATACACGGTTATGAAAAACACAACCAAAACCGCAGCAATCCACAGGTCGCGCGCGGCGATCGCAAATCCAACGCCAATCACAACCGATCCAAGATAGAGCGGATTGCGCACATACGCATAGGGGCCAGTGCGGGTGAGCACGCGATCTTTCTGCACCTGTCCGGAAGCCAGAGCACGAATCAGAATTCCGAAAACAGCGAACGCCGTTCCAGCTGCGACGCTGGCCCAGCTCGGTCTGGCGCGCCAGATGTAAAAAGCCGCAAACAAGAATCCAAGCGGCACGCGAATGCGGCGAGCAACACGGCCGTAGCTCCACGCCGCCTTCGCTGTTTGAGTCTCGTTCTTCAAGGATGGAGATGTGCTCACTGTCAACTGCGTCCTCGATTTCGCAATTGCGCCAGCATCTCCGTTGTCGAGTGGTCCTTGGGATCGCCGACAATCTCAACTCTTCCGCCGTAGGCGAGCACTTCCTCACGTTCGGGCACGTTGTCGCGAGTATAGTCCGTGCCCTTAGCCTGAATATCGGGACGAAGCTCACGAATCAGCGCGCGCACATCCGGTTCGTCAAAGATCACAATCGCATCCACGTCAGCCAACGCGGCTACGATCTCGGCTCGCTCTTCTGCCGCCATGAACGGACGTCCTCCGCCTTTGATCTGTTGCACGCTGGCATCGGAGTTCATCGCAACGATCAATTTTCCGCCGAGCGCCTTTGCCCCGCGCAAATAGCGAACGTGCCCAACATGTAAGAGGTCGAAACAGCCGTTCGCCAGCACGATTTGTTCACCGGCGCGGCGCCATGCTTCCACCTGATGGCACAAGCCATCGCGGGGAAAAATCTTGTTTGTCGGCGCGTTCACGCGTTTGCCGCCGCGCAGTAATTGTCGATTGCCGCCAGCAACTCCTGGCTGGTGACGGTGGCCGTGCCACGTTTCATCACTACGATGCCGCCGGCAAAATTGGCCAGGCGCGCCGCGGACGCAGTATCTGCGCCCGCGGCCAGGGCCGCGGTAAACGTCGCAATTACGGTGTCGCCCGCGCCGGTCACGTCGACTACCTGGTCCGAGCCGTAAATTGGAATTGACACCGGTGCGGCGTTTTTCTCGAAGGCCACCATGCCGTCGCGCCCGCGCGTGATCACCAGCGACTCCAGCGCCATCTCTTGCATCAATCGCCCGGCGGCCGCAAAGAGTTTCTGATCGTCGTGACCAATCGTGATGTGCAGCGCCTCTTCCACCTCGGGCTCGTTCGGTGTGGCTGCCGTCGCACCCTCGTAATGCAGAATGCGATAGCGCGAATCGACGGTGATGGGCTTGTTCCGGAGACAGCCATTCGACTTCACGAACGTCAGCAGCCGCGGCGTCGCCGCACCGTAACCATAGTCGGAGACCAGCAGCGCATCCGCCGCAGTCGCGTATTCCCGTGCGGCGTTCACCAGATTCAGCAGCACGGGATGCATCTCGTCCACCGGCTCAGGCTCACGATCCACACGCACCACCTGCTGTCTGCTGGTATGCGACATGCCGGCAAGGATTCGCGTCTTAGTGGTCGTCGTGTGCCCCTGCAGGCGCTCAATGCCGCTGACCGGGATTTTCTTCTCGCGAAATTTCTCCAGCAACAGGCTGCCGGCTTCATCGTCGCCGACAACTCCGACCGGCAGAACGTTGACGCCGAGCGACGCCAGGTTCATAACCGCGTTGGCGCCGCCGCCGGGCACCACCGTTCGCTCGCGATGCTTCAGGATCAGCACCGGCGCTTCGCGCGAGACGCGCGCAATTTCGCCGAAAACGAATTCGTCCGCCACCAGATCGGCCAGCACAGTAATCGAGAGCTCCGAAAACTGGCGGACGACCTTCTTCCAGCGCTCGGCGTCCTTGGCGTGCTTATTCATCAAATCAGATGAACGCCCCGTGCACGGAGCCCGCCACCGGGCGCAGGTCAATCTTAGATTGTCTCATGCAGGGCGACGATTGCGCGCTGCAATCCGCGCCAGCATCGCGGTCACCCCTGACTCGGCCTGTTGCAACTGCACGCGCAGCGGAATAACGTACAACGGCGCAAGGGCAGCAGCATGCGATCGCAGATTAATGGCGTCCTTCTCGGTCGTAACGAATGCTTCCGCTCCGTGGCGCCGGTGCAGTGCCAGCAATTTTCGCACGTCAGGCTCAGTATAAGGATGATGATCGCTGAAACTACGGGTGCCCGCCACCGTCGCCCCACCCGCCCGCAATTGCTCGAAGAAGTTTGCCGGACGGGCAATCCCGCAGAACGCGAAGCAGCGCCCCTTGAGCTCGACCGGCGCCACAATGTCGCGACGCACTCTCCACACCAGGTACGGCGCCAGCAGCAGCCCTTCGCACGAGGCATCGTTGGTCAGCACCACCGCATCGGCCCGCATCAAGGACGACAGCGGCTCGCGCAGTCGGCCCACCGGCAGTAACGAATCCCGCACATCCTGCGGACTCACCATCACGATGTCGAAGTCGCGCGCCAGCCCGCGATGCTGGAAGCCATCGTCCAGCAGATGCATTCGCGGGCCGGACTTTTGCTCCGCCAACTGGCCAGCCGCGTAGCGATCCTCGCCGACGATCACTGGCACCTTGAGCTTTCGCGCTATCAGCAACGGCTCGTCGCCGAATTCACGTGGCGAGCCGCCGGGATCGACCAGCATCACACCGCTCGTCGCTCTTCCATAGCCACGCGACAGCACATCGAACTCTATGCCCCGCTGTTTGAGGAGCTCGCCCAGTGCGATCAGGAATGGAGTTTTTCCCGAACCCCCAACGCTCAGATTGCCGATGCTGATTACCGGAGCTTGTAAACGGCGAGTCTTGAGTGCGCCGCTCTCGTAGCGCCGGTTGCGCGCGCCGATGATCGCGCCGTAGACAGCCGAGAGCGGGTTCATGCTCGCTTCTCCGTGGAAGCCATAGCGGCCGGCTCCCGCTCCGCCAGCAACCGCAGCAGGGCCCTGGTGGTCAGGTCGGTTGCGCCCAGCTGCGAACGCATAACTTCGAAGGCACGCTGGCCAAGCGCCGTTCGCTCCTGATCATTGTTCAGTAATCCCAGGACCGTTGCGGTGAGCGATTCCTGTGTGACCACACGCAATGCGTCGGCCCGGCGAAAGGCGTCCACAATGTCGCGAAAGTTTTCCGTCGACGGACCCACCAGAATTGGCTTGGCGAACTGCGCGGCCTCCAGCACATTGTGCCCGCCCCGCGGCACCAGGCTTCCGCCAATGAAGGCCAGGTCAGCGAAGCCATATAAGCTGGCCAACTCGCCGATGGTATCCAGCAGAAAGACGCCTCCCGCACTCAACGTCTCGCCATCCCACTGCGAACGTAGCTGGAAGCGCAGTCCCGACCATTCCAGCAAGTCCGCAACCGCCTCGAAGCGTTCCGGATGCCGGGGAGCAATAACCAGCATCGCATTGGGATAGTGCAACGCAACCTGGTCGAACATCGCCAACAACACCGCTTCTTCGGGATCGAGCGTGCTGCCGGCGACGATCAGCGGTCCTATCTCTGCGCGCCGCAACGCCTCATCGAATTGCTCCGCGATATCGGAATCGTGCGGGGGAATGATCTCGAACTTCAGGTTGCCGCTGACCTGCACGCGCTCTTGCGGAGCGCCAATACGAACCAGCCGGCGCTCATCCTCCTCACTCTGGGCGAGGAACAGATCGACATTTGCCATCACCCTCCGCAACAGACCATGAAAGCGAAGGTAACCTGGTAGCGAGCGGTCTGAGACCCGTGCGTTGACGACGGCAACCGAGGCTCCCGAGAGCCGAGCGCAATGCAGCAGGTTAGGCCAGAATTCGCTTTCCACCAAAACCAGCATGCGCGGACGCAGGGCGCGAAAATAGGCCCGCACCGCGAAGGATAAGTCCAGCGGCAGATAGAAAACGTGGTTCGCTCCGAAGCGTCGCCGTGCCAGCTTCTGTCCGGTATCCGTCGTGGTGGAAACCACAATTCGCCAGGCGGGAAGCTGCGCCTTCAACTTTTCCGCCAGACGCGAGGTCGCCAGCACCTCGCCGACCGAGACGGCGTGAATCCAGATAACGTGCTCGCTATCGTCGTGCAACAGGCGCTCGGGTACCACCCCCAGCCTTTCACTCCATCCACTGCGGTACTTGCCATGACGCAGCATCTGCAGCAGCCACCAGGGCGTGCTCAGAATCAGGGTCAGAAAAAATAGAAGGCTATAGAGCAAGTACACGGTGCGATTGTAAAGCCTGGGAATCCAGAAGAGTCACCTTGCTGGGGGGATTGCTACTCCTTCTGAAAAACGAGCACACTCCAGCTTGAGAGGTTGATCCAGATCTGGCCATTCACCGCCGAAAGATCCGTATCGAAGTTGCCGACCGTATCGATTCCTCCATAGGCTGGCGCTTGCGAATTGAACACTTCGCGCCACGTACCCGCGTCACCTGCCAAATTCACACCGTACCCGTTGCCGCTCCACTGGCCGTTGCCCGCATTCACCACCACCAAGAGAACGTCGCCGTCGAGGTTGTAGCGCTTGAAACCCACGACCTGGTTCTGATTGTCGACATGGGTCACGAATCCTGCCGGTGACCGCAGCGCAGGATGCGCCCAACGCAGCTGGTTGATGTCGGTCACCATCTGCTGCATGGGCGCGCCAATGCTATCGCCGATCTGCTGCCAGTCGAAGCGATGATCGTAGTTGTCGCCAACGACTGGATCCCAGAAGCCATCGAGATGTCCTTCTGTTCCCATGAACATCATTGGTGTTGCTGCCAGCGTGGCATTCAAGGCCCAGGCCAGACGCGCCTTGGCTTGCGCCCATCCGTTTCCGCGCCCTCCGAAGCGCTGCGTAAAGTAGACTCCGGTATCGCCCTGTCCGCCGTAAATCTGATCGTGCGAACCGGTGAGGTAGCTCACCAGATGCCACTGGTTCGGATCGGAGAACCCGCCGATCCTGGCCAACATGAGGTTTACGACGTTCGTTCCGTTCAAAAAGCCGAAGGTATCCCACGGGCTGTTCATGTCCCAGGTTGCGCAGAAACCCAGAGTTCCATACGGATCCTGGGGCGGCGACGCGGCGCTGCTCGAGTCGTAAGGGTTGTACTCGGCGATCAGGTACTTGTCAGGAAATTCCTGCCGCAGCGTTTGCACGATGTATTCAACAGCATCAGCCTGGATTGCCTGCACCGCATCAAATCGCAGGCCATCGACGCGATAATCACGCAAATACATCCTGGCGTTGTCCAGCAAGAAGTCCTTGACTTCCTGCTGCCACAGCGCAAAGCCGTTACCCCATGGCGTAGGATGTCCATCCACGAAGTAGATTCCGCCGCCGGCGTTGTTGCCGTCATAGCACCAGTAGCGGTTGTCAATGATGCCGGCGTGGTTGTAGACCACGTCGAGAATGAACGCCAAGCCCTTGGAGTGTGCGGTGTCGATCAGGTCAATCAGCTCTGCGACAGCCTGGTCCGGCGTAGAAGCATAAGCATCTTCCGAGGCAAACATATCCGAAGGTCCGTAGCCCTCGCCTGCGCCACCCACGTCGCATCGAAAATCCGTAATCGGAAGCGGCTCAATTGCGTTAAACCCCAGGCCGCGAATGTAATCGAGCTTGCATTTGATGTCCTCGAAGGTCGCTGTATTGTCATTCACGTTGATGCCGTCGTTCTTGCCTGCAAACGAGCCAATGTGCATCTGATAAATCAGAAAATCTTCGAATGCCGGCGTGGTGAACGGCGGCCGTTGAGGGTTGGTGAAGAGAACTGGATCAACTACGTAACCCATCGAGGTTGCGGCAGAGCTTTGCACCTGCAAAGCGCGCGCATCAGTGCGGTACCACGGCTGCGAGTTGTCATTATTCTCGCCGCCTTCATTGGTGATGATGTACTGGTATGTGGTCCCGGGAGGTGCGTCAATCTGATCGGCCGACCAGTTGCCCGTGCCCGGCTCCGATGCGAGGTCGTACGTCGGCCCAGTCTGCGCGTCATTGAGAATGACCTGAACCGCCTCAGCGTTGGGCGCCCAGACGCGGAAGCGACAACCCTGGTCGCTGGGCAGACTTCCCATGCCATCGTTGTTAGGTGCAGGTGCCCGCATGATGACCTCCATTGCCTTGCCATCGGGATCTACCCTTTGGGAGGCTGGTTGAATTTTGCTGCGGGAGCGGGAAAAACTGCCGGAGTGGTATAACTCTAACTCACTTCGGCGCGCGTGAATGTAAATTCCCGGTGGAATCGCGCGGCAATTTCAGCAGGGACAAATCAATTTCAAACCGGTGGCCGACTACGAACACATGGGGCCGGCTGGTAGTGGCTTAGTTTGAATTAAAACCGGGTTGTTCTATCAGGGGGAGCACGCCTTCAGGCGTGCAGAAACAGCCGCATTTCAAGATGCGCTTTAGCGCCTGAGGTAATCGATGCCCCTACTCAGCGGCTGAAGCCGTGTGCATACGGAAAGTTCGTATGGCGCGTCTGAAAGGCATGCTCCACCCAAGCAGAGTTTCAAACCGAGCCCGGACCGGGGCGAGTCTAGCCCTTTGGTTCGAGGGCTCGCAGCAACTCGGCGCGATGCAGTTCTACCGTTTGGTTCAGGGCGCGGGGCGAAGTCCCATTCTCGGCCTTCGCCTTCGCCAGTTCGCGGCCTTTGACCAGGTAGAGTATCGGAGCGGTCGCCACCGTGGTAACCAGTGA
Source organism: Terriglobales bacterium (assembly GCA_030043575.1). Taxonomy (GTDB): domain Bacteria; phylum Acidobacteriota; class Terriglobia; order Terriglobales; family Acidobacteriaceae; genus Bog-257. The sequence goes on along the minus strand of JASHXK010000620.1, from coordinate 8,372 downwards.
CATGATCACCAGCATGGCAAAGACTCTTGGATTGATGACTCGGATTTGCAGGCCGATGTTCAAGACGATCAGCTCGGCCATGCCGCGCGTATTCATCAGGATGCCGAGCGCCGAAGCATCGCGCCAATTCATTCCGTTGAGTACAGCGGCGACAAAACTGCCTCCGAACTTACCGACACATGCGACCAGGATGACCAGTCCGCACAGCAGCCACGCCTCGGTACCGCTGACCAGACCGATGCGCGTGCGCAGTCCGGTCAAGGCAAAAAAGGTTGGCAGCAGCAAGACCACCAGGACGTCCTCGAGTTTTTCCGTCATCCCGCGCGCCAACTTGCTGTCGGAGGGAATGAGCGCACCCAGCGCAAAGGCGCCAAACATCGCATGAATGCCAATCAGCTCGGTGGTCATTGCCGAGGCCAGTAAAAGGACGAAGATTACCGCAACGATTCCCTGGGTCAGGCGGTCCGCGCTCTCCTGCTTCATGGTGAGCCGCAGCATTGGCGGACGAACCAGCAGGATCATGAAAGCGATATAGGCGATGGACATGGCGACGGTAATCAGGCCGCGGCTGCCGCCGTGCGCCTCTGCTATGCCGACTACCAGCGCCAGCAAGCACCATGCGGTCACGTCGTCGACGGCGGCGCAGGTGAGAACGGTCATCCCCAGGGGTGTTTTGTTGAGACCAACGTCGGCCAGTATGCGCGAGAGCACGGGGAAGGCGGTCACCGACATCGACAGGCCCATGAACAGCGAGAAACCGGTAAACGGGAAGCCGGTCGCACCCTCGTCGCGGTAAAGCACCAGGGATAGTCCCGCTCCCAGCAGGAACGGCACAAGAATGCTGGCGTGGGAGATCGCAACCGCCTCGCGACCATTCTTCGCCACCATTTTGGGATCCAGTTCGAGGCCGACCAGAAACATGTAGAGGATGATGCCGATCTGCGCCAGCACATCCAGAAGCGGCGCGACCGTGGGCGGGAGTATGTAGGCAAAGCCCGAAGGCCAGACGCGGCCCAGCAGCGAAGGCCCGAGCATAATCCCGGCAATGATTTCACCTACTACGGCTGGCTGGTGCAGGAAGCGAAACACGATCCCGCCAACGCGCGCTGCGGCGACGATCAGCGACAGCGCGATCAGCACATGCAGCATCACACCGGCGTCGTGTCCGCCGGGCGGCCCGCCGACGGCGCCCAAATCCGCCGCATGCCGCGTGGGCCCGGGCATCCGCATCCCGTAGGCATGAATGAGCAGGTAGAGCAGCACAGCCGCGGTAAGGGCAACCGCGTAGATCACAACCTCGCGCAAGACGCGATGCGGACGTGCTTCCGAATGGGCGCTGGACTCGGCAGGCGACATCGGTGGAAAGCTATCAAATGCGGGCCGAGACGGCAAATAGAATTTTTGCAGGGGCGAATTAGGACAGCATCGAAAGCAGCCTATTCTTCGCGCAGCAGAATCAGTGGATCGATTGACAGCGCGCGCTGTGCGGGAATCCAGGTGGCAACGAGGCCGATCAGCAGCATCGTCAACAAAGCGCTGCCGAGTACCAGAGGATCGCCGGAGCTTTCCCGGTACATGGAAGCCAAAACACGCCCTGCCAGAATCCCGAGAATCAGGCCGGCTGCCGAACCAAAGGCCAGCAACTGAAAGGCGCGTCCCAGCGCCGCGCGCAATACTTCCTCACGCCGCGCGCCCAGCGCGATGCGAATTCCCAGCTCTTTCATCCGCTTGCTCACGGAGTAGGCAGCCATGCCGAAGATGCCGGTGATCGACAGCATCGCGCCCAGCATCCCCAGCACGCCCAGCGACAAAGCTGCCAGCCGTTCACCAAACAGCGCCGTCTCAAGCTTGCTGTGCCATGGCTGAATATAAAAAGGCAGCCCAGGATCAAGCTCATGCACGGCACTCTTCATCGCTGCCGCCAGTTGCTGCGGATCGCGCTCGGAGCGCACGATCAGGAAGGTTTGACTCGAGGGCGATTGCAGAATCGGCAGAAACATCGCCGGATGGGGAACTTCGGTGATGGTGGTGTATTTCCCGTCTTGCACAACTCCGACAACTTGTATGCGAGTGCCATCCGGCAGCTTGAAATAGGCGCCCAATGCATGATCGATCGAGCCGAAGATGCGGCGCGCAAACTCCTGGTTGATCACCGCTACGCGCGGCGCATTCTTGTCGTCGTGCCAGGTAAATGTCCTGCCGGCGAGCAAGGCCGTACCCGCGGCCTGGAAGTATCCTGGCGAGACGTTGTATTGAATTGCTTCCGAAGCGGCATTCACCGGCCTGAGGTCGGTGGTTTGGTCGGTAAAGACGTTGGAGGGGTTCCAACTCTCGTGCAAGGGCGGTTGATCGGCCAGGCCCACGTACTGCGCCCCAGGAATCGCCGCCACAGCATCGATCATGCGCTTCTGCATCGCCGGGACTTTGTCGCCGCTGTAACCTGCCATCATCAACTGAGTGTCCAGCAGCATCGCCTTTTGCGGCTCGAAACCAAGATTGCTGTGCAGCGCTCGCGCCAATCCGCGCAAGGCAACGAATGATGACGTGACGAGCACACCGCAGATCGTGATCTGCAAAACCAACAGGGCATCGCGAGCCTTAATGCGACGGCCGACTGCGGCGCTCGATCCCACCTTGACGACCTCGTAAGGACTGGTTTGTAGCACTTGCCGGACGGGAACAGCGCCGAAGAGGAATCCGCTGGCCAAGGTCAGCAGCAAAGCGACCGCATAAACTTTGGCGTCCGGGTTCACCGCCAGATGCATCGGATACCTGGGGACTGGCTGCCACACGCTCAATCCGCGCAACAAAACCACACTACCCCACAACCCGACCGCGCCTCCGATCAGCGAAATGAGCACGGCTTCGGTAAACAGCTGTCGCAAGATTCGCCGGCGTGTCGACCCCAGCGCCAGGCGGAGCGCCACTTCTCGGGAGCGGTCGGCCGCGCGTGCGGCGAACAGGCTTCCAAGGTTGGCGCATGCGGCCAGCAGGATCAAGCCCGCCAGCAGCATCAGTCCGGTCATGAACGCCCGCAGGGGGCGGCCAAGGTAGTCGCCATAAAGGTTGGGCCGCGCCAGCTGAAACTCCATCTTGCCGTCTTCTTTGGGATAAGTCTTTTCGAAATACGAGCCAATCGAGTTGAGATCGGCCACGGCCTGCGCCGGAGTTACGCCCGGCTTCAGATGCCCCATCACCATGAAAACCCAGCGATTGCCGCGCGCGTTCAGATTGTTGATGCCTTCGATCTGCTCCTGATTGACCATCGGCACAAACACGCCGATATCGAAAAACACCAGGGTCCCGTGGAATCCGGGTGGGCCTACACCAAGGATGGTGTAGGGATGTTTGTTCAACTGAACTACCCGGCCCACTACTCCGCGATCGTCCTGAAAATGGGTATGCCAATACGCATAGGTGAGCACGATATAGGGTGCGCTGTTCGGGCCATGCTCATCGGAGGCATGGAAAAAACGGCCGAGGTAGGGTTGCAGGCGCAAGACGTCGAAGTAGTTTCCCGTCGCCAGAGCGATCCAGACGCTGGACGGATTTTGTCCGGTGTCCAAACCAGCTTCGTCGGCCGTATAGCCGGCCAGATCCTCGAAGCTGCGGTTGCGCTCGCGGATGTCGAGATAATCGGGATAGGACTGGCTGGGATCCACAAAGCTGGCTTTGCGCTCGATGGCCCACAGACTCTCGGGCTGAGGAACGTTCAGCGGACGCAGGATCAGAGCGTTCAATATCGCAAAGACAACGGCGTTGGCGCCGATGGCCAAGGCCAGTGTCACGACCGCGGTAAGCGTGAATCCGGGAGACTTGCGCAACATGCGCAGTGCGTAGCGAACATCGTTGATCCAGCCCTCGATGAAATTGCCGCCGAGGGCTTCGTGGCATTCTTCCTTAAATCGTTCCTGACCGCCGAACTCGATACGCGCCTGATGCTCGGCTTCCGGGCGATTCATGCCGCTGCGTTCCAGATCGTCGGCGCGATGCTGGACATGCGAGCGAAGTTCCTCGTCCATCTCATCCGCGACTTGCGAGCGACGGAAGAATTTGCCGGCAAGCGAACGAAAATAAGCCAGGACTTTCATACTTCCTCAGGCCGCGTAGCCAGCGCCGAACCAATGGCCGCAGCGAGCCGGTTCCAATCTTCGGTCTCCTCGCGCAGACGCTTACGCCCCGCCGCAGTCAGTTCGTAGAACTTGGCGCGGCGATTGTTCTCCGACGTTCCCCAACTTGCCTTCAGCAATCCCTGACGCACCAGACGAAAGAGCGCCGGATACAACGCTCCCTGCTCGATAAGCAGCGCGCGGCCGGAGATCTGCCCGATCCGTAACAGCACTCCGTAACCGTGCAGCGGACCGAGCGAGACTGCTTTCAGGATCAGAAGGTCGAGGGTGCCGGGAAGAAGCTGGGCCTGATCGGTCATCGATTCTCCTAAAACGCTTAGGAGATTAACGCAGCTCTCCTAAGCTGTCAAGGAGAAAGTGACGGAGCGCTGCCATTAAGGCTACCCCACGCGACCTGGCGTTCTACTGCTGGGACTTGGCTGCTCCGCTTGACTTGCTTGTGGTCCTGGTCTTCGTCGCCGGCTTGGGATGAGCATCGTCCGCAACCTGCTGCGCGATCCTGGTTGACTCCTGCACGAAGGTCGCGTCCACCGCGTCCACGGCGAACTGCGGCGAATCGGCGGCGAGCGGGACATTGTTCAGCTCCGGCTGCGGCTTGCCGACTTTGTAGAGCGTGATCGCCGTCAACGCTTGATACTTAGCGGGATCAAGCGTCACTCCCTTGGGCAGGGAAGCGGCAGCGATGCCGCCGGCGCCCGGATCTTTCACTTGCGTGGCCACTGTGTAGATAACGTAATCACATTCTTTCGAGCGAGCCTCGCTTTCCACGTCGGCCTGCGGCGATTCGGCATCGAGAGGAATCGCCTCAAACTGCTGGCGAGAGATTTCGGCCATCAGATCCAGACGCATGTTGTCGGTGGGCAATGATGCACCGCTAGAATCCTTGATTTTGACGACGCCAACGCGCACCACGCCTGCAGCCTTGGCAGCTACGGCAGGAGCGGCCGGCGCAGCGGGCTTAGCCGGCGGAGGCGTAGCCGCTGCAGGAGCAGCTTCTGCGGGAGTGGATTCGGACGCGGCTGCCGGAGCGCCGCCCATCATGGCTGACAGCTCCATGACCTTGCAGTCCTGCGGCATCTCAAACAATGCGGCGTCCAGCGTGGTGTTGGTCAGCTCAACCACTTCGGTCGTGGTCGTGAATGTTCCCTGTTCCGAAGTGACGGTCATGGTCTGCTTGAGGGGATATCCAAGCGGCGTTGCACCGCCGCCTTTCATCACGATGCGATCGCTGCACCCTCCGCGTCCACCGCGGCATGCCATCGCCTGGTAAGACGCATCGCCGCAGGCAAAGCCGGCCGACAGATCGGCATACCAGCCGTCCATCTCCATCTTCATGTGCGACTGATTGCACGCGTCGGGGCTCGACTCCATAGTCATGGTCGACTTGATATGCCGGGCCTTGTAGCCGAACATCTCTTGCGTCTCGCCGGTATCCGTGGAGTTGCGGGTGATGGTCAGGACGCCGCCTTTACGTGGAGGCTCGGGCTCGCCACCATGCATCATCTGCGCCATGGACCGCGCGTTGGGCATCGCCGGGCAGGCCGACTCGCCGCCACCCATGGGGATGATCATGCACTGATTGCCGGTGACGGTGACCATCCGCTTCTGGTCGCACTGGATCAGGCTGACGCTGCCGCCACGGCCACCGAAGCTCATCTCGTTGCGCTCGCGCGGGCCTTTGATGTAGACGGTGCTCTCACTGCTGTGGCCCATTACCGTGGTACGGGTCTTTATTTTGATATCTGCGGAGGCAAGCGTCGATACGCAGACCAGAATTGCGAGGGAACACGACGACAGGCGTGTCATAGGCAACCTCCCGGTACAAACGAGGATTGTTCCACAGCGAATACTGTTCGAGCGCAATTCTAATAATCGTGTCCGAAATTTGCGAGTCTTGCCTGGATAAAAGAAATCGTCCGACCGCGGAGCGCGATCGGACGATACGTACAGCCGGGAAGATTAACCAAAGATCAAGGGTTGACCTGAATCTTCTGCATCATGCCGCCGTCTTCGTGATCGAGGATGTGGCAGTGGAAGACAAAGGTTCCCGCAATCTGCGGATCGCGGAAATCCATGCGCACCGTGATGCTGGGATAAGGGCCGCTTCCCGGCCAGTTGGGAACCGGAAAAGTGTCGTAAAGTTCCGGATTCTGCACAGGAACGCCGTTAATCGCCATCAGCAGAAAGTGCACCTGGTGAATATGGAAGTCATGCGCTTCACCGGCATGATTTTCGATGGTCCAGTCTTCGACGGCTCCGATCTGGGTCACGATGGCGGGCGGATCATCCATGTGGAAGATGCGGGGTTTTTGCCCAGCTACCGTGATGAAGAACTGCGCCGGGCCGTTACTGCCGACGAACTGCTCCGAGAAGTAGAGATGCCGCTGGGTCGTCGGCTGCTGCGTGAGCAAGCCGGCGAAGCGCTGACGGTCGGCTGGCGGCTTGACCGGGTTCGCAGGGCGAGCCGGATGGACATTGGCCTTTTTGGGATCGTCGGTACCAAAGATTTTCAGGAGCTGCTGCGGCGGATTGGGATTGCCCGTTGGGCCGCCGTTGAAGCCATTGGTGATGAAAATGCCTTCCTGCCCCGAGGGCAGTCCGGGAACGACGAACTCGACGCGCTCTGCCGGCGACAGTGTTATCTGCGTTTCGGTGATCGGCGGATTCAGCGGAACTCCGTCCAGCGCCACCACTTCCAGCTGTTGCGGCGTGTCCTGATAGACCACCTGCAAGGTTAGAAACGACTGGGTGGTCGCGTTGACTACACGCCAGAATTCCTGTTGGCCGTACTCCATGTTGATGTAGGGAGAGGGCGCATTGGGATACAGTGCCGGCTGAAAATTAATGGTCAGCTGATTGGGGCCGGGTAGCCAGGAGTTGGGATTCTTAAATTGCTGGCGAATGACAAACACGCGCTCCGGCAAGCCTTGCGTGCCATTGATGTTGCCTTCGATGAAGAGTGCGCCCGCAGCCCCGCCGTTCACCTGTGTCGTAGCCTGGCCATGCGGATGGGGATGGTACCAATACATTCCGGGATTATCGTTCGGTGGGACCTGGAAGTTGTACTGGAACGGAGGGCTGCCAGACTGGATGAGGGTGTAGATGACGTCATCCTGGTGGCAAACCGGAGGAATATTCATTCCATGGAAATGGATGTTCGTGGTGGTGGCGGTTATGGTCCCGCCATTGCAATCCGGATCGGGCTGCTGCTTTGCCGGCGGCGGAACCTCCATGTTCATTGCCATCGTTTTTGGGGGACCAGACGGAGGAATGATCGCAAGGTCGTTGGTGAGATTCAACACCAGCTGATCACCGGGATTGAGGCGCAGCGTGGGAGATTCCACCTCCTGACCCTGGTACAGATAAACATAGCAGTAGTGCTGGAAGCCATCGCTGCCGAGCATGTCCCGCAGCGCCAGATCGACGGTCAGCGTTCCGTTCTGGCTATACAAGTCCAGCGGATTGACCACCAGAGTACCCGGCAGCGGCCGCGCCGGGCAGATTGGCCCCTGCGCCCAAGCGCTCGCCAGTGCGACTACACAAATCAAAAACAGCAGCATCGATTTCGTCATTGCGCGTATCCTTGACTACCAAAATTTTCAGCGCCTTCACTGTGACCATGGCGCAGCTTGCTAGAACGGCCGCGGAGGAACTACCTGGATATTGATCAGTCCCGGACTTGAACCGTCGTTCACCGGCGAACCGGCTGCTTCCGTCAGCGTGCACGTCGTACCGGTAGAAGTAACGTTGACGATGCCGATCGACGAAGGGGAACCGAATTCCGCGACATAGAGAACGTTGCCGGTGCCGGTGGTGTCGCGAGTTTGCAGCCACGTAGCGTAGGCCCACGGGTTGTAGAAGTTCGTCAGCGGCTGCGAAATGCAACCGGGGGTCAGCGTCCCCGTGTTCTTGTTGAAGAAGGCAGCGGAAACGTAGCCGTTCGTGGTGTTACTGATGTAGAGCAGGCTCTCATCCGGGCTCAGCCGCGCGTTCGTGGAACTTACGCCGGGGCCAATCGAGTTGGTGGGCAAACCGAGCAGGTACATCACCGTGGGCGCGAGCTTGCCGGATGACAGGTCGGAAACCTCTACCACGGTCGTGATCGCAGCGTCACCGAAAATCGCGAAGTGTCCGTCCTGGGTGATGTCCACACTGTCGGCGAAGAATGCCTGGCTAAAGCCGGCGGCGTTCTGCTCGTCGTTATTCGAGACGGGAATGCCATTGGCGATGTTGAAGGATTGG
>JASHXK010000619.1 GCA_030043575.1 Terriglobales bacterium | reverse complement strand
GCGGCTGCGCATCGGCACTGGGGTGGATATCACGACGTTGCGGACGGTGCTAGACGTGCTGCGAGGATGATCCACCTGCCAGCCAGCGTGCGGGTGTACCTGTGCCTTGCGCCGTGCGATATGCGCAAGAGCTTCGACAGTCTGCAGGCGCTGGTCCGCGATCACCTGCAATTAGACGCCTTCGCCGGACACCTCTTTCAATGACCTCTCGATTGTACCCACGGCGGCAGAGGACTGCCGCCGAATACGGATCACCCATCCGTTTCATCCACTGAGCGGCAAACAGTTTGAGCTTGTTGAGCACCGGTGCATCTTCGCAGAGAGCTATGTACTTCCACGACGATCACGGCCATTTGTGCGGAGATTCCCCCACTCTGGACGGACTTTGCAAACACTGACGCTTTTGCCGAACTGTCGGCAGGCCGGTCCCCACTGCATGCCGAGCGTCTTCTGGAATTAGCTGATCTGGTGGTGCGCTTGAGGGAGGATCAAGACCATTTCATGTGATGTAAATAACGCCGCATATGTAAAGAGAACTGTGCCTATGGCGGCCCGGTCGATTTCGCATGCCTGCAGTTTGTCTGCCTTATAAAGGCACATTGTCGAACTGATAATCAAATGGGACTGGGACAAGAAATGTCTTGCATTCCTGATTACATAGGCAAAATAAATTTTTACATATAAAAAGTGCCCGATCGTCGTGCAAAACCGATAATGCCAAAGTCGAGGTTCTCCGCCAGAGCGGCACCCTCAACCGTCGCGCCAGAAACGTGCGGGATCGGTTGTTTCTGGAAGAGAGCTTTTTCGATCCGCAGGACCTGGCACAGGTCAAGTACGAGATGCTGCGCAAAGTCCAAAAAGAGGCGATGCCGATCAGTGGCACCGCTGCCAGTTTCGGTTTTTCTCGTCCCGCGTTCTACAAAGCACAGCAGGACTTTACTCGCGAAGGCCTAGCGGGGGTGATCCCCAAACGGCGCGGCCCGAAAGGCAGACACAAGCTAACACCCGAGGTTCTCGCTTTCGCCGAGCGGATCCGAGATCAGAAGCCACGCATCCCAACTTTGGAACTGGTTCGGAGCATTCAGAAGGAGTTCTCAATTCAGGTGCACCGTCTAAGCCTGGAGCGAGCAATGGTGGCGGCCAAAAAAAAACCGCCACTGCCGTAGTCGGCGGAGTCAGCCAGTTGCCACCGGCCGCGCTACTCATGGATCAATACGAGACGCTACGCGCCTATGTAACGGCGCGGATTGGTTCCCCGGGATTACGGCTGGGACAAGGCGTGATTCTGTCTCGGGGTATGGCGGCGTGGATTCGGGTGGCGGGCGAACTGATCCTGCCGGTGCGGTCAGCGCCTCCGATCTCCTGCGGCGAGGTTAACGTGCCGCCACTTATACAAGATGACCTAATCCAACTCATCGGGGAAGCTGTTATGACGCTTGTGCAGGGAGCACTGTGAATGATGAATAGCGAAGCCCATCAAAAGGTCGAGGCAGCGCATTTAAGCCGGAATGCCTTTCTCTATGTAAGGCAATCCACTCTCCGCCAGGTTCGGGAAAACGTGGAAAGCAGCCAGCGTCAGTATGGGCTCCGGGATCGGGCTCTGGCCCTCGGCTGGCCGCTTGAACAGATTGTCGTGATTGATTGCGATCAGGGACAATCCGGAGGCAGCGCTGTCGAGCGAGAAAGATTTCAGAAGCTCGTCACCGAGGTCAGTATGAACCGGGCTGGAATCGTGATGGGCCTGGAAGTGTCACGTCTGGCGCGCAATTCTAGCGACTGGCACAGGTTGTTGGAGATATGCGCCCTTACAGACACTCTGCTGTTGGATGAAGATGGCCTTTACAATCCGTCCCATTTCAACGACCGGCTCCTGCTCGGCCTAAAGGGAACCATGAGCGAGGCCGAACTTCACGTTCTCAAGGCCCGGTTGCGTGGCGGAATCCTCAACAAGGTGCGACGCGGGGAGTATCGCTGCCCCTTGCCCACGGGCTTCGTCTACGACGAGGCCGGCAATGTCGTGCTCGACCCCGACGCACAGATCCGGGAAACGATCGCCTACTTCTTCGAAACGTTCTCGCGCGTGGGCTCGGCAAGCCAGATGGTGAAGGTGTTTCGGAATGAGGGCCTTCTCTGTCCGTCTCGACTCCGCGTCGGCGACACGATCGTCTTCCGGCCACTGACAGCATGGACTGCGACGCGCATGCTGAACAATCCGCGATATGCGGGCGCCTACGCGTACGGGCGCCGACAATACCGGCGGGCTCCCGATGGCAAGAAGCAGATTCAGAGGAAGCGCGAGTGGGGTGACTGGCTGGCTTGCATTCCGAATGCTCATCCCGGCTACATCAGTTGGGAGCGGTTTCAAGAAAATCTCAAAATCCTCGAGAGCAACGGTCGCGCATACGAACTGCGCGTGCGTCCCCGCCGCGGGAAGGGGCGGCGCTACTGCAAGGACGCGCTATCTGCGGTCGGTGCGGAAGGCACTTCCGTGTCCGATATGCCGCGCGACGAGGCAGGCAGGAAGCCTGGTATGTCTGTGATCGTGGGCACACTGCACGTGGCGAGTTGAACTGCCAATCGATCGCAGGAGCGCCAATCGACGAGGCTGTCGGAGCACTCGTGGCTGAAGAGATGACGCCCGCGGCTGTCGAGTTGGCCATCGAGATCAGACGCGAGGTCGAGGCCCGGTGCGAGGAGGCCAACCAGCTACGCTGCCGGGCGATTGAGCGCGCCCAGATCGAAGCAGATCTTGCGCAGCGCCGATTTATGTTGGTCGATCCGAGCAACCGCCTAGTTGCCGACACCCTGGAACGGGAATGGAACGAGAAGCTACGTGCACTGGCTGAGACCCGAGAGGAACGAGAGCGGGCGAGACAGCAGGATCATATCGTCCTCGACGAGGTGGTCCGCCAGAGGTTGGTAGCCATGACGACGGACTTCCGCAAGCTCTGGGATGATCCGGACACGGCCAACCGAGAACGCAAACGACTCCTCGCCTACATCATCGAAGACGCAACGCTGATCAAGATCCCCGCCGAAGGGGTTACGAAGATCCACGTCCGGTTTAAAGGTGGCAGGACCAAAACGCTTACCACGCGGAACCCCAAATCATCTGCGCAACAGATTAAGACGCGGCCCGAGGTCGTGCACCTGGTGGACCAACTACTCGACCACCACGTTTACTCCGAGATCGCAGCTGTACTCAACGAGCGGGGGTTTCGTCCGGGCGCATCCGCGCGACCAGGCCGAGCGACTGACCGCTTTTCGGCGAAGCACGTAGCCTATCTCATGCACACCTACGGCCTTCGCTCGCGCTATGATCGGCTTCGCCAGCGCGGAATGCTAAACAAGAGGGAGATGGCAGATCGCCTCGGTGTCCATTCGCTGACGGTCGATCGTTGGGAGAAACATGGGCTCATTCGAGCGCATTTCTATAACGACCACGGATGGCAGCTCTACGAACCCCCCGGGCCCCACACGCCGGCGAAGCATTGCAGCCGATAGGACCGCTTAGTGGATCGAGCGGCAGGTTTGCAGACAGGCCTCCAAAATGTCGGACTGGGACCGAAAGAGGTGTAGTATGAAGACGGTTAGTTGGCGCAAACCCATAGTCCACTGCCATCCCAAAACAAAAGCTTCAGCCGATTCCGCTGCGCGTTCGAGAAGATGAAAATGTGCCCGCTCAGCGGCTCTAACTCCAATTGATCGCGCACCAAGCCGTAGAGGCCCTCGAAGCTCTTGCGCATGTCGGTGGTTCCCGCCGCCAGATAGGTCCGCGTCGCTGGCCCCACACCAAACATGTTTAGCCACGCTCCACCACAGCAAGCAATCGCGTCAGCGTGTCCGCATCAAAACCGCGGCCGACTTCGATCCGCCAACCACCTGCAAACACCACCGCCAGACCACTGGCCCTCCCGCCACCCGCTACTGCGCCGCTGCCGGATACCTCCACCGCCAGCCAACGTTTCCCGTGCGCCGTTTCGCCGCACTTCTGCTGCTGCCGTCTTCGATAGCGAGACAGCGTCGATAAGCTCAACCCTCTCTGCTGACAGAAGGCCGTGCGGCCCAAACCGCTGGCGTCGTACTCGGCTATCAGTTGTTCGACTTCCGCCCGGGTCCGGCGGCGTTTGATCCTTGGTGCCTGCGTTTGTTCGTCCACCTTTCCAGTTCATCACCGGCGGCGGCCTGTGAATAGAGTGGGTTTGCTCTAACGCTTACGATCAAGATTACTTTCTACGACTAGGAAAACGTTGCGTGCCCATTGAAGTCCCTATTGAAGC
>JASHXK010000618.1 GCA_030043575.1 Terriglobales bacterium | reverse complement strand
ATGCCTATCGCGAACATGCCTCGTACATGATCTACATCGCAGTCGATCCTGAGCTGAATTCTGTTCATGACGATCCGGCCTTTCAGGAGCTGGAGCGCAACGTCGGGTTGCTTCCGCGTTAGCGGAGGCAGCGATCTCCATCCCGTTACATCCTCTTGCCAAGATTGGTGTTCCCGGCCGGCCCTGATGCCGGGATTGCTCTCCAACTTTCCCACTTGCCTGACACAGAACGGAATTTTCCGGCAGTCATGGGGGACCACCATCTGATCGCTCTCTTTCCGCAGGAACCCTCCGTCCGACTGCTGTAATGCATATGTCGCAAGATGAACGATTTGCTGAGCAGCTAGCCAGGGCTCTTTAGTGCAGACCATCGACCGCGTACAACTCGCTGAGGACGCGATTGTAGGAGTAGGCGTAGTACCTGCCATCCGGCGTAAACGATCTGCCGGCAAAGCCGACGGTAAACATAAACACGCCGGCGGGATCGGCGGGAGCGATTTTCTTGAACAGCTCGCGGCGGCCACTGGACAGGTCCACGCGAAAGATGTCCAGTGCCACATGATTGACATTGTCCTCAACCAGCACGGAGCGGCCATCGGGTGACACAGAAACAATCGCATCATCGGGATGCAGGCCAGCAACCGGACGCGGTGGTCCCTGACCATCCACAGGGTAGAGGGCGACGGAATCCGAAGTGCCAAAAACATATTTGCCGTCGGGAGTGGGGATAGAACCAGTGACCCCCTCGGGCGAGACGGCCCGCGGGCTCGCGGCGCCAATCGCCTGCACGTAAATGCGAGGCTTGTGCCCTGGTTCGGTGCCGGTGAAGACCAAGCTTTTGCCATCCGGCAGGAACCCGGCGTCCTCATGGTTGATGGAGTCGTGGGTGACCTGTTGCGGTTCTCCCGGACCGAGAGGAATAAGGAAGAGTTGGCCACGACTTCCACAGGTAGGGCATTCCGCCCGGGAAGCCAGCACCCACTTCATGTCGGGTGAAAAATCGTCGGGGTGACCGTCGCCGATGTGCACCGGGGGTGAGCCATCGGTAGCGCGTACATAGATGTCATAGCCGGTTTGGCTGCCTGTACCTTCCTCCTGCAACAGCACCTGTCGACCATCCGGCGAGATGGCGCCGACCAGAGTCCAATCCATGATGGTCAAATCACGCTCCTGGGTCTGTCCGGGGCCGAGAGCCATCGCCATTGCACGTTGACTGTCATCACTCACCAGGACACGTCCGTCACGGGCAATATCCTCGATAACCAGACTGCCCGGAGCCGACGCCACCATGCGCTGATGGCCGGAAAGATCGACGGCCTTCAACTGATCGGGGATTCCGACCTCCGCGCCGCTGAACCAAACCTCCTTTCCCGAGGGAGCCCATGCCAGACCACTGATGGTGATTTGTGGCCTGCTGAGGTTGCGCTTGCGGCCCGCGGAATCCACCACGCAGATGGTTCCGGCGTTGTCGCCAAGAGCAGCATGGTCGGCGAACGCCACCAAATCCCCTTTGGGCGAGACACGTACATTGCTAACGTAGCCCGCGGTCTCATACAACACCTTGCCGATGGGATACTCCAAACGATAGTGCTGGCCTACCAAGTGAGCGACCGCAATCTGGCTATCCGGACCCCAGTCGGCGTCCTGCACATCGCTCAGGATGGGACGCGGCGCCGCTCCGGTTAAGGGCGCGCGCGCCAGTACACCTGCAGTTGCATAGGCGAAGACCTGCCGCACCTGCTGGATGACAAGCATTTCGCCGCTCGGCGAAATGGCCGCGATATTGGTCTCTTTCAACCCCAGACTCGAGGGAGCCTGGCTGTCAGGCGTGAGTAGAAATAGATCGCCGGTCATGCCGGTAATCAGCGAACTGTAGATGACGGAACGTTGATCGGCGCCAAAGCGCGCCGAGGTCACCTGTTCGCGCGCAAAGGTTAGCTGATGATACTGCGGTGGTTGGGGCGGGCGGATGCTCCAGCGGTCGACAAGCAAGCCCGCCGCCAGCAACACTAACGCTGCACCGACCACAGCTGTAACCAGCCATCTCTTACGACTCTTCGCGGTGGCAACCGCCGGTAGTGCAGCAGAAGAAATCGTGGAGAGCGACTCCAGATCGAATTCCACGTCGCGCGCCGACTGGAAGCGCCCCGCCGGATCCTTTTCCAGGCAGTGGCGCACGATGCGATCCAGCAGCGGTGAAATGCTTCGGCCCGTTGTCGTCAGCTCCGGAGGTTCCTCGCGCAGGATCGCGCCGATCGTGTCCGCTGTGGTCGTACCGTGAAAGGCACGGCGGCCGCTCAGCATCTCGTACAGCACGACGCCGAAGCTGAACAAATCGCTGCGCGCATCGGCGGGCAAGCCCCGCAACTGCTCGGGCGACATGTAACCCATGGTGCCCAGCAGTATGCCGCGGCCGGTCTCCGATTCCATCGTCGGCTGCGCGGCAAGGCTGGACATACTGGCAGCTTCGGGCTGCGTCAGCTTGGCCAGCCCGAAATCGAGAATCTTTACGTGTCCGTCGCGAGTTACGAAAATGTTTTCCG
>JASHXK010000069.1 GCA_030043575.1 Terriglobales bacterium | reverse complement strand
ATCGATTCCGGCAGGACCTTGATGGCAACATCACGACCAAGCCGGCTGTCTTTGGCACGGTACACTTCGCCCATGCCGCCGGCGCCAAGCGGGTATTGAATTTCATAAGGGCCAAGTTTCGTGCCAGCAGCGAGAGGCATTGGTGGGGGGAATTATAATGCCTTCCCCGCAGGCGCGATCGAACCCGCGTTTCTAGGGCTGACTAGTCAGCTGATGAGCAGCGAGGCCCGCTGAAATTCGGCCTCAATGATTTCGAAGCATCGCGGCGAGCTCAAACATTTTTTTCTTCTGATAGGCTTCCGCGTCGGGACGAGAAAAAATGGGTTGCACGCTGACAAGATACTTCTCGGCCTGCGCATATTCCTTTTGCCGAACCGAGATCTCAGCCTGCGCCAGCGTGACGCCGGCTCCCCAATCGGGATCTCCCGTCAGTTGGGCGATCGCTTTGATATCCAGGTTCTGCAGATATTGCGAGGCTTCCTGCAACCGGCCGAGCGCAATCAGGCAATTCGCCAGCGGCAGCGCGATCCCGCCCGCAAGTGCAGACTGGGGACCAAAGGCCTGCACGGCTGCATCGTGCGCCTTGCGTGCATTGGCTTCGCCTTCCTGCAGATGACCGGCCCGACATTGCGCCTCGGCAGCGTCCGACAGCGTGGCGATCGAATAAAACGACAGGGGACCTTGCTTCTTCACGGCGATTTCGTGAATGGCCAGGTCGTCGCGCATGGAATCGTCGAATAGTCCCAGGCTGCCCTCCGATTGGGCGCGTGTCGTCAGCAATTGCATCGTGAGTTGATGGTCTGGCCCGAACTTGGCAAGGAAGTCAGGATAGACGGCATCCGCTTCGTCGATGGCTTCTTTGAACTTTCTTTGCACCATGTACGCCTGCGCCAGATTAAGCTTCACGCGCAGGACATAAGGGCTGTCCGGACCGTGGCTGCGCGATAGGTCGGCAATCAACTCCCGCGCCAGGCGCTCGGCCGTCGCCCCGTCGCCCAAACGAATGTAGGTGAAAGCCAGGCGCTGCTTCAGATTGAATTGCGCGGTCTGATCGAAATCCGGCAATGTTGCTGCAGCATCCACGGCTTGGCCGAAGTACTGGTTTGCCCCCTTGGCGTCGCTTTCCACCAGCGCGACCATGCCTTTTGCCGTGAGTAGCCACACCTGCAGATCCTTTCGCGGCGACTTGATCCGCGAGATCAACTGTTGCTGTTGGGCAACCAGCGACTTCGCGGTCGGTATTCCTCCCGATTGGAAGCTTCTTGCTTCCATCGCTGCGCGTTGCAACTGAACCGCAATCGCATTTTGCGAAAGCGGTCCCTCGGTTTGGAGAAAGAGCTGGTGTGCGCGTTCGTATTCGTTGCGCGCTTCGGGAAAGTTGCTGCGATTGTCTAACGCTTGCGCAATGGTGAGGTGCAGACGCGCGGCAACCTCCGGTTCATTCCCGAACTTACGATCGATACTGGGCGAGGCCTTCTCGATGGCGTCGAACAGAGTCTCATCCGCCTTGCCGCTCTGAAACGGATTGCCGCGGCCCAGCAGATCGTCGGCGAGAAACTGATTCACCGCATTGGCGGCCGCGGTCTGGCGATTCGCGTAATCGCGCTCCCGGGCGAGACGCATCGTAAAGAAGATGACCAGTCCGACCACAAACGTAGCTACGGCGCCGGCGACGATCACCGGCCGGCGATTGCGGACGACAAACTTTCGCAGGCGATAGCCAATCGTATCCGACTGAGCCTCGAGCGGCTCGCCTTTCAGGTAATGATCGATGTCGCGAATCAAACCTTCCACCGAGCGATAGCGGCGTTGGGGATCTTTGTGCATGGCGGTAAGACACAGCACGTCAAGATCGGCCCACTCGGCGTGGCTCAACGCAAACGCGCTGGAATTGGCCGGTGATTGCGCGACGCGTCGAACAGCGATCGATGGCCGGGCTGGCTCGTGTTCGGCGATGACTGTGGCGGCCTCGGCGGGCGTGAGATTGGAAAGATCAAAGGGCAGTTCGCCGGTTAGCAATTCGTAAAGAATCACGCCCAGGGAATAGACGTCGGTGTTTAGTCCAATTCGATCACCGCGTACCTGTTCCGGCGCGGCATACGCCGGAGTCATCCACCGCAATCCCATCGTGGTTTGGTCGACCGGCAGATCGAAGCTTTCCACTTGTTTAGCAATGCCGAAATCCAGCAGGCGCACGCTGCCATCGTTCTTGACCAGAATGTTGGACGGCTTAAGGTCGCGATGTATGACGGCCTGACTATGCGCATGTTGCACCGCTTCGCAGACCAGGCGAAATAACTTGAGGCGTTCCTCGATGGAATAGTTGTGATCGCGGCAATATCGCGTCAGCGGAGTACCCTCGACGTACTCCATCACGAAATAGGGAGTGCCATCGTCCAGGGTTGCGGCATCGTAGAGGCGCGCAATCAACGGGTGATTCAGTTGCGCCAGCGTCCGCTGCTCGCTGGCAAAGCGTTCCCGCCGTGCGGGCGACAGCCACGCATCACGCAAGACTTTGATTGCAACTTTTCCCCCGACCGTCTTGCGTTCGGCGAGATAAACCACGCCCATACCGCCTTCACCGAGCAGGCGGATGAGTTGGTACGGTCCAAAATCCTTGGAGAAATATGCAGAGCCGGCAAGTGCCTCATGTGCTACCGCCGCCACGGGATGATCCAACAGTGAGTCGCCGTTGGCGTCCTGCTTGAGCATGGCGAGGATCTCGGAGAGTAATTCCCTATCCTCGCCACAAGCGTTTTTCAGGAAGTCTTGCTGCTGCGATGGAGGTAGCTCCGTCGCTTCGTGAAACAGCTTCTGGATCTGCCTCCAGCGCGCACTATCCATGTTGAGAGCAGCCTCCAGGGTGCGAAGTCAGCTGACGGGCCTGACTCTTTGCCCGAGCCACGCCTTCGCCGCTCGCCAGTCGCGCAACACCGTCGCCTCGGAGATCCCCAATAGCGACGCGATCTCGCTGATCTCCAGTCCGCCGAAGAAACGGCTTTCGACAATGGCGGCTTGCCGCGGCTCGATTCGCTCAAGTTCGACCAGGGA
>JASHXK010000068.1 GCA_030043575.1 Terriglobales bacterium | reverse complement strand
CAACCTGATTCCAGTCAGCCGATATGTGCTCCAGAGTCATGCGGACGACCTTGCTTTGGCCGGGACCGATGGGCGAGCGGCCGAGGTCGACCAGATCGGGGTAACCTCCCATCTGGTTCTCCACCAGCACATGCAGCGGAATCGTCTCCCTCTGCACCACCTGGTCCAGGGAATTCTTAAAGACCAACTTCATGCTGGCGCCGGTTAATGCCTGGTCGCCAGTGTTGGTCAGGGTGACATCGAGATAGGTAACTGTTCCGCCCACGTAGTTCTCTGCCGCACTGAGCTTAGGATTGGAGATTTGCAGCTTGGAAACATAAGGATTGATCGGCCCGGCGTTGCCGGCCTGGTGATGGGTGAAAGCGACGAGGATGCCGATCACCACCAGCACCGCAATCAAGCCAACGATGAATGGAGTCCAATTGCGCTCCTGCACCTCTTGTTTCTGCGGTGTAAACAGGTCGGCCATGGCTGAGACGATTCTACTCCGCCCCGGACCTCAGGATCGCCCTCGTGGCGCGGACAAAGGCGCAAAGGGCGCGGACCATCTTGGCACTGTTCGCACACTTTTTTCGGCCAGTGAGCCGCGATAGCGACGCTATAATAAAGGGCATGGCGCGTGGTTGGGAGAGTAAGTCCGTAGCAGATCAAATGGAAGAGGCCGACGCCGAATCCTCAGTCAATCTCATACCCTTATCGGCGGCGGACCGGCAATCGGCCCTTAAGAAAAACAACCTGCAGCTTTCACGCAAGCGAATTCTGCAACAGCTGGAAAGCAGCAATAATGAGCGCTACTCGGAATTGCTGCGCCGCACTCTGGCTGATCTGGATGCGCAGATTGCCGCGCTGCCTTAGGCCACCCTCCCGCATCGACGGATGGGCCGCCGGACTTCGCGCCGCTTTGGCACAATCCAGAGTCGAAGCATAGAGAACTCGGCCCCAGTTAGTTCACGTATCATCCTGAGCGCAGTCGAAGGAACCCTATATCGCCAAGTATCGCTTCGTGTTTGCTTGAGCGTTGTGAAATTCGGCGCCACGCCGGATCACACCAACCTGTGATTGCAATCACGGAATGAAGGTTTATTCCCCTCGCACAATGCAATCAGAGGTGCAGTATGCCAGTGCTCATAATTGCAGTGGTGTTCTTTGCGATATTTCTCGTGATGGGTGTAATGGCGATTACCGCGGCGGTAGCTGAGCATCGCGGACATCTGTTCAGTGGTAAGTGGAGCGACGAACCGAAGCCTAGCAAGCAGTGAGGGAAAACAACCCAACGCTTGATCCCACTAACCCCGTTCTTTTGGAACGCCAGGCCTGCGGCTCGAAGCTGACGGCTCGTCGCTCCCTCACACCGCTTCCAGCGCCCTCGCCAGGCAATCCTCGCAAAAGCCGCTGTCTTTGATATCAATCCATTCCACCGCATGCGATGGCGCCATCGCGCATTGAAAGTCATGGCAATGCGTGAGACGTAGCGTGTGTCCCAGTTCATGAACTGACTCGATGAGCAACCGATTCGCCAGAAGGTCCTTGTCCTGCGGGAGACCGTAGAACTCCTGCTGTAAACGATGATAGGAAACTACTGCCGAAGTTCCACCTAGCTGGGCCTCGCCAAAGACAAAGGTGAGAATAGGAATGTACAAATCCAACTGCGTGATCCCCAGCAGTCGCCACGTATCTCCACTGATGTAGCGCTGCATGCTGACGAGAATCTCTGAAGAATGATACTGCTGGCGCTCGGCGTGCAGGGCGAAGGAGGGGTCCAGCGCCGGCGAAAGAATCTCTGCCTGCATACGAAACTTGTCGTACAACGACTGCCCAAGCCACTCAAGCAGCAGCGCGTCGACGGGGCCGATCGGAAGTAGTTGCAGGCGTTTCATGGAAGGAAGTGACCGTGTGTTGCCAGCTCGTAGCTAGCAGCTAGTTGCTAGTTGCTCTTTTTCCTTCCGATTCCACCCATACTTCTTCAGCTTGTGATGCAGTGTCACGCGATCGATTCCCAGCACCTCTGCCGTGCGGGTTTGGTTGCCGCTGCATTCATCCAATACACGCAAGATGTGTGCACGCTCCACATCTTCCAAGCTGCGAACATCGCCAATTCCCAGCCCAGCGCCGTTTTTCGCCTTTAGCGTGAAATCCTGCTCCCGCAGTTCGGGCTCCTGTGCTACCACCATGGCGCGCTCGACAGCATTTTCCAGTTCGCGCACATTCCCCGGCCAGTTGTACTGCTGCAAGCCGTTCATCGCGGCCGGTGAGACGCGCGTGATCTTCTTGCCCATCTCGTTGGAGAACTTGCGGACGAAATGATTCACCAGCAACGGAATGTCTTCGCGGCGCTCGCGCAGCGGCGGCATCTCGATGTGGAAAACATTCAGCCGGTAATACAAGTCAGGACGAAATTTGCCTTCCTCGATCAGCTGCTCCAGGTTCTTGTTGGTCGCCGCGACGACACGAAAATCGACCCTGATGGTCTGATTCCCGCCCACGCGCACGATCTCGCGCTCCTGCAGAACGCGCAGCAAATCGGTTTGCGTCTTCAAGCTGATGTCGCCGATCTCGTCGAGAAAGACCGTCCCGCCTTCGGCAATTTCGAACTTGCCCTTCTTGCGATATTGCGCGCCGGTGAAGGCGCCTTTCTCGTGTCCGAAGAGCTCACTCTCCAGCAGCGTCTCGGTCAACGCGCCGCAGTGAATGACGACCAACGGGTGGAAGCGTCTCGGGCTGCCGGAATGCACCGCCCGTGCGACGAGTTCCTTGCCGGTTCCGCTCTCGCCCGTAACCAGCACCGTCGCATCCGTAGGTGCTACCGTCTCGATGGCGTCGAAGACGTGCTTCATCGCCGCGCTCTGTCCGATGATTTCGGAGGGCCGGGCGATCTCAGCGACAGTTTCCTTTAGTCGTGCGTTCTCCTGCTGCGTGCGACGATGCGAGATCGCCTTCGCGACCAGGTGCGCGATCTCGTCGGGATCAAGCGGCTTGTTTACGTAGTCGTAAGCCCCGTTCTTCAGTGCGGCCACGGCTGTCTCCACCGAGGCATAGCCGGTCATAATGATGACCAGCATGTCGGGATAGATCTCGTGCAGCCGCCGTTGTAACTCGATACCGTCGGTACCGCGCATCTTGATGTCTACCAGCGCAACATCGAACGCCTGCTCAGCCACGCGCGTCAGCGCCTGATTCGCGTTCTCCGCGGTCGCTACCTCGTAGCCTTCTTCCGCGAACCACTTGGCCAGCGAATCCCGCACGCTCAGTTCATCATCAACAATTAGTAATTTCCCTTGCGTCATTGGTTATCTCACCTCGGCCAGCGTGCGGTCACTCTCCACGCTGACCGCAGGCCTCTGGCTGTCAATTGGCAGCAAAATCTTGAATGTTGTTCCTTCGCCCACCACCGATTTAACGTCGATATGTCCGCCATGGCGCTCCACAATGTTCTGGCTGATCGCCAATCCCAGGCCCGAGCCACCAGATTCCTTGGTCGTATAGAACGGCTCGAAGATGTGGGCGAGATGCTCCTCCGGAATTCCGATTCCGTCGTCGCGAATGACCAGTTCTACCGCGAAGCCGGCAACAATGCGCGTGCTGATCCACAGATTGCCTCCTTGCGGCATGGCGTCAACGGCATTGATGACCATCGCCAGCACGACCTGTTCAATCTGTGCCGGATCGCAGTGCGCGGCCGGTAGCTCCTGCTCAAGATCGAGATTCATCTGGATACCGCTCATCTCCAGCTTGTGCTGCACCAGGCGCAGGCAGCGATCTATAACCTGGTTCAGATCGCACCATGCCAGATTCATGGGCGAGACGCGCGAGAAGCTGAGAAGGTTCTGCACCAGCTCTCCGCAACGTTTGCTTTCGCCCGCAATGAGGTCGAGCGACCCTTTCATCTCTTCCTGCTTGGGCGAAGTCATGGTGTTCTTCTCGATCCACCGCTTCACCAGCTTCGAGTAAGTCAAGATTCCCGACAGCGGATTGTTGATTTCATGCGCTACCACCGCTGCCATCTTGCCAATGGTCGCCATCTTCTCGACATGCAGCATGCGCTGATGAGCCTGCCTCAACTCGCGCGTCTTCTCCTCAACGCGATCTTCCAATGTGTGCGCCCAGGCGGTAATCTCGGCCTGCGCCACCTGCAAACGATTGCTCATGTCGTTAAACGACTGCGCCAGCTCGCCAACCTCGTCATGCGCGTGAACCGGAATCTGAGAGCCGAGCTGACCCGCGGCAAGGCGGTCGGTGCCAGCCCTGAGCTCGCGCAGCGGATTGCGCACCACAATCCAAACAAACAGCCCACTCAAGAACACGACGCCGAGCAGGGCCAGCGTCGTGTAGAGGATCATGTGGTGGGACTCATGAGCGAGACTCTGATCAACTTTGGCCAGCGAGATGTTCGTGTCCAGTACACCCAGGATTTGCGTACCTGCCGGATGAGCATGGCAAGCGGCATTGGAACAGGCGGGCTCGTTTTCTATGGGAGTGATTACACCCAGCACGCGCTCACCGTCGGCACGATACAACCGGAAGCGGTCGGAGCGATTCAGCCGCGCCAGAGGCTTGGACTTTTCATGGCAGCCGTAGCAGGCCTCGGCGCTCTTATCTACGGTAGCGCCTACTTCGGCGGGCGCCGTGGAGTAGCTGATCACGCCCTGCGGGTTCATGATGCGAATCCGCACCATCCCCGGCTGATCGGCCATGTTCATCATCAGCTCGTAGAGGCCGATGCGATCGTTCTGCAGCATGTAGCGCGAGGCGCTCCGCCGCAACACTTCGCTTTGCCGCTCCGCGCTGAGCCGTGCGGCCTCTTCCAGATGTTGCCGTTGGTCGCGAAGGCTGAAGTAACCGAAGAGAGAGAAGATGATGATCAGGACCACGAAGATCGACACCATCAGTTTGGCGCTGACGCTGCGTCCCAACCGCCGAAAGAGTTGCGGTTGGATCGAAGCAAGGCCCCTGGGCTTTGGCTCGTCAGAGGCCCGGCTCGAGTTTTCAGTCACCAGCATGGACAGGCACCGCTAGCTCGCTCACAACCAACGCAGGGTCGGAAGCGGCTCCTTCTACCGATTCGCGCAGTGCTGGCAGGTGTGCCTTCTCCTCAGGGAAGATAGGCAGGTATTTCGCCGCGAGGCCGAAGATGGCGAAGCCCAGCGCGACGAACATGGCCGTGATCACCGTCTCAGTCCACTTGGGCGTGTAGCGGCCGCCGACGGCGTTCTCCACTCCGGTGATCGCGACATTCAGACGATTGGTGACGAATCCGAGCAGGCACAACACCGCCGCCAGATACAAGCCTTGTGCGCTCTCGCGAATCTTCGGCACCAGCAGCATCGCGAGCGGAATCAGCACGGAGAGAAAAATCTCCAGCAGGAAGAAGCGCTGTTCATAACTCGGCTTGAATACCAGGCCGAGAATGCCGCGATGGTAGAAATCTTCGAACTTCAGGATGCCGTACAGCGCCAGCACGACCACCAGCACGCGTCCCAGATCGCGCAGGATCGGCAGCTCCAGCTCGCGCCCGAAGTACTTCGAGCTCATCGACGATTCGAAGATCGTCATCGCCAGGCCAACCGCGATCGCCGACAGGAAGAAGAAAACCGGCAGCAACGGGCTGTACCAGAACGGATGCAGCTTGTTGGGCATGATGAGGTACAGCGTGCCTAGCGATGACTGGTGCAGCGTCGATAACAGCACGCCCAGAATGACGAACACCACCATCACGCTGCGGACAATCTTCAGTGCCCGGTGCAGCTTGAAGTGCTCCAGCACGATGGGCGAGAACTCCAGCGCCAGCACGGTGGTGTAAAGCATCACGCAGTACGCAACCTCAAACATCACCGAATGGGGATTGCGCATGATCAACGGATGCCAGATGTTCCAGGGCAGGCCGAGGTCGTACATCAGCGCGGCGCAAACCAGCAAATAGCCGAGAAACGCAGTCAGAATGGTCGGCCGAACGATGGAATGGAAGCGCTTGATATTGAAGATCTCGACCGCAGCGGTGAGTGTGAAGCCGCCGGCCGCCAGCATCACGCCGCACATCACGTCGAAGCCGATCCACAACCCCCAGGGGAATTGATCGGACAGGTTCGTCGACGCGCCCAAGCCGCGGAAGAAGCGGATGAACGTGCAGTAGACTCCGGCCACCATGATCACGAGGAACACGGCCTTCCAGAAGGTGAATCGCATGCGGGGAACTGTCATTCTGCACCGCCTTTATCGTGATTGGCTTTTTCCTGCGCTTCCGCCTTGGCTACGTCCTCGCGACGATGCGTGATCCAGTAAATGCCGCCGAGCATGGTGCCGAACAGCGGGATGAAGTCGGGAATGCGCGACAGCACCTGGTAGGTATAAAGAGGAAGCGCACGCTCGGTCAGATCAGTCTTCAGGCCGAAGTTGTTGAATGGAACCGACGACAGAAGCATCACCGATGTTCCACCCACCTCGGTTTCGCCGAAGATGTGGTTCAGGTAAGTGCCGGGATTGTCGTGGATGCGCTTCTTGGCTTCTTCCAGCAGCGCCTCGCGATCGCCGAAGATGGTTGCCCCGACCGGACAGATTTCCGCGCAGGCCGTCTGCTTGCCGGCGGCTACGCGCTTGCTGCACATGATGCATTTGCGCACGCCGGGTATCGCTTTCTCCCACTCGTACTTCGGCACGCCGAAGGGGCAAGCTGCCATGCAGTAGCGGCAGCCCATGCATTTGCTCTTGTCGTAGGTTACGGGGCCGAGCGCGGTCTTCTTCAGCGCTCCCACCGGACAAACCGAGGCGCACGCCGGATCTTCGCAGTGCATACACAGCCGGCGCATAAACTTGTCGTCTTTGGTAACGACGGTGGTGAGCTTGTGGGCCGAGGTTAGTTCCTGAGCCGCGATCTTGTCGTCGTAGGGCAGGCCGTTTTCGGTGGCGCATGCCTGCTCGCACTGCCTGCATCCGATGCACTTAGTCGCATCGTAAAGGATTCCTTTGCTCATGAGATTCTCCTGGGCCGGCCGGCGCTGGGGGAAAGCGCCAGTCAGGCCAGATCGTCCAGGCGGGGCCAGCCGAATCTCGGCGGCTAAATCGGCGCCGGGGACCCGATGAATCTCGCTTTAGAACCAGCGAGTTCGGGTGCCTTTCGACAGCGCCGTCGGGCGATTCAACGGTCGGAAAACCCGACTCAGGCCAGCCAGCTTCGGCCAGCCTGTAGCGGATCGAACAGTGCGAAGACTACTTGAGCGTCTTCACGTAAGCGGCCAGTTTCGCAGCGTCGGCCGGGCTAACGCCTCGGTTGGCGAAAGCATGCGTGGCTTTCTTCTGCGGGCCACCATTTTCAATGTAATCAACGAGTTGGGCATCAGTGGCATTCTGCACGGTCGGGGATGAGAACGCCGGGGCCCCCATCTTCAGGCCGGCGGCAGTGCCTTTTCCGTCCGCACCGTGGCAACCGGCGCACTTCGCCTTGTAAACATCCTCTTGCGCCCAGGAAAGATTGGGTAGAGCCAGAAACAGCGCAAATGCAGTAGCCAGAATAGCAAGAATAACTTTCTTCATGATTTCTCCCATTACATCTATGAAAGCTGGATCAATGCCCATGTGCCCAATGCTCTGGGCCGAGGCCGGACCTGCTGCATGTACGACGCCCATGAGTACGCTTCCAGTTTCAGACATCGATGTAAGGGAATCTGTGACTAGAGTCACTTCTGGACGTGATGGGTTTCGCCACAGTGATGGTTGCGGCACCAGCCGACGTGAGGAGATTCGTTGCACGGCCCAGCAAAGATTCTGAACGATCGTTCAGGATTGCAACAATGCGTGGATCGGTAAGAGGTTAGGCGATGAAAGTCTCATCAGTCGCGCCGCAAGCAGCCAGCCTTGTGAACCGCGTGACTTGCGATTAATCGCCGCTGGGCGTGGGAGCAAGTGCGGCCGCTGCAGCCGGCTTGTTGCGGCCTCGAGCGGGATCGAAGATGTTGAGGAAGCCGCGGATCACCCAATATCCTGCTGCGACGCCAAATACAAACGAGCCGAGGACGGTCAGCAGGAACAGGGCCGTCACAAAAAATGTCATCATACCTTGCTAATTACGTCCGATGCTCCAGGCCTGCGCCCGGATGTGCCATCGGCCATTCCGTACTGTGTACTACTTTAGCTCGCATTGACGCCAATCGCTGTTGACAACTAAGATACGTGAGTAGGATTGTGCGCTCACTCACCTGAACCTTCCAGAGCAGTGAAGACTGGGTATAGCTGACCTTCAGGCCAGCGCTTCGGGCGGGTCTCACTGTTGTTGGCAAGCGCGGCCCTCAGAACGAGTGCCCACGCCGGCCATTCAGGTCAGAGGCTGCGGGAAGCGCCGCACTACCGCCTATAGCGCGACTCTCTTCATGGGCATCAGCAATATCAGCGTTCGCGGGGCACGGCAGCACAATCTCAAGAACATTCACGTCGAGATTCCGCGCAACGCACTTACGGTCATCACGGGGCTCAGCGGTTCGGGCAAGTCGTCGCTCGCCTTTGACACCATCTATGCCGAAGGTCAGCGCCGCTATGTCGAAACGCTATCGGCGTATGCGCGCCAGTTCCTCGATCAAATGGAGCGGCCCGATGTCGACAGCATCGACGGACTGAGCCCATCGATTGCCATCGAACAAAAGACTACCAGCCGCAGTCCGCGCTCCACAGTAGGCACGATCACCGAGATTTATGACTATTTGCGCCTACTCTATTCCTCCATCGGCGTGCCGCACTGCCCTCAATGTGGCCGGCAGATCTCGCGGCAGTCGGCTGACCAGATCGTGCAGCAGGTGATGGAGCTAAAGCCTGAAGAAAGAGTGATGATCCTGGCGCCCATCGTTCGCGGGCGCAAAGGTGAGTTCAAGAAGGAGCTGGACAAGCTGGCGCAGCAGGGTTTCACGCGTGCGCGCATCGATGGCGAGCTGCGTAATATTGCCGATGAAGAGATCAAGCTCGACAAGCGCAAGAACCACACGATTGAGCTGGTGGTCGATCGGCTGCTCGTCAAGCCAGGAATCGAAGGCAGGTTGGCCGCCTCGGTCGAACGCGCGATGAAGGAGGCAAACGGGCTGGTTCAGGTTGCCGTGGTCGATGGCGAGGAGCGGCTGTATTCGTCGAAGCTCGCCTGTCCCCAGTGCGGCATTAATGTTCCCGTGCTGGAGCCGCGTTCGTTCTCATTTAACAGCGTCTACGGCGCATGCCCCGAGTGCAACGGGCTGGGCAGCAAGTACGATTTCGATCCGGCGAAGGTCATCAACGACTGGTCCAAGCCGTTGCTCGAAGGTGCACTGGGGCCTGGTTCGGCATCGCAGAATTTGATTCGCATCCTGCATCTCGCCGCGCAGGCGTATGGATTCGATCTGCAGACACCGTTCGAGCTGCTGCCGCGCAAGACGCAGAACCTGATCCTCTACGGACCCGATCCGGGGGAGAAGAGACGCGGCGGATTCCTCGGGGTCTTCGCCTATCTGCGGCAGTCGATGGAAGAGAGCTCGTCGGAGGGATATCGCGAGTGGCTGCTCGACCACATGTCAGCTACGACGTGCCCTGCCTGCCACGGCAAGCGGCTGCGTCCGGAAAGTCTTGCCGTCAAGGTGAACGGCATGT
This sequence comes from Terriglobales bacterium, assembly GCA_030043575.1. GTDB lineage: Bacteria > Acidobacteriota > Terriglobia > Terriglobales > Acidobacteriaceae > Bog-257. The sequence goes on along the minus strand of JASHXK010000068.1, from coordinate 128 downwards.
CCATCGCTGAGTTCACCGATTTGCCGGTGTCACGAGCGGTCGAAGCGGCGGCGCAGATCACGCTCACCGAGCGCGAAGAAAAAATAGCCGGACGAATTCTGAAAGAGATTGCCGAGCGCCTGGGATTT
>JASHXK010000617.1 GCA_030043575.1 Terriglobales bacterium | reverse complement strand
CGCAGATCCCTCGTCGGGTTGAAGCCCTTCTCGGGATGACAAGTGTGAGGCGTTGTCGATGGCACGGCTGAAGCCGTGCCCTGTTACGAGTCCTGCAAAGAAAACGCCGGGCTCACGCCCGGCTTTCTGACCCCTAGTCTCTGATCCCTAATCCCTAGCTAGTGAATATCGAAGTTCTCCTGGTGCAGCGCAGGATCGCTCTTCACCAGCACGGTCTTGCCGGTCAGCTCTTCCATCTCGCCGATGAGCTTACCGTTGTTGGCCTTGAGATACTTCGCAACTTCGGGGTTCACGCGCAGGGTGATGTCGTCCTTGTCGTGAATCTTGGTCATCTTGCGCATCTCGATGTAGAGCTCGTTGGCCACCGTCGGCACCGACTTCACAAATCCCGCGCCGGTGCAGTACGGACACGGCTCGCCCAGCGTGCGCTCCAGCGACTGCTTCACGCGCTTGCGGGTGATGGCCACCAGTCCGAAATCGTTGAACTGGAGAACCTTTGACGGCGCGCGGTCCCAGCGCAGCGCTTCTTCCAGCGCCATCATGACTTTCTGGCGGTTCTTGCGCTCGTCCATGTCGATGAAGTCGATGACGATGATGCCGCCCAGATCGCGCAGCCGAATCTGCCGCACGATTTCCTTGATGGCATCGACGTTGGTCTTCACGATGGTGTCTTCCAGCCGCTGCGTCTTGCCGACATACTTGCCGGTGTTGACGTCGATGGCCACCAGCGCCTCGGTCTGGTTGATGACGATGTGGCCGCCGCTCTTCAGCCACACTTTCGACTTGAGCGAGCGGTTGATCTCGTCCTGAATGCCGAACTGCTCGAACAGCGGCGTGTCTTTGGTGTACAGCTTGATTCGGCGCACCAGCGACGGCTGGAAGCGGTTGGCGAAGCGCACCACGCGCTCGTACTCGTCTTCCGTGTCGACCCAGATCTGCGAGAAGTCGGCGTTAACCTGGTCGCGCAGCACGCGCTCCACCAGGTTGAGGTCGTGATAGATAAGCGCCGGCGACTTGCTGTTCTCGGCGCGGTCCTTGATCTCGTGCCACAGATGCTTCAGGAAGCGGATGTCGGCGCGCAGATCCTCTTCCTTGATATTGGCCGCGGCAGTGCGAACGATGAAGCCGCCCAGCCCGTTCTCGCGCTCGCTGGTGACGATGCGCTTCAACCGCTGGCGCTCTTCGTCGGAGTTGATCTTGCGCGAGACGCCGACGTGGTTGACCGTCGGCATGTAAACCAGGAAGCGTCCCGGCAACGCGATGTGGCTGGTGATGCGCGCGCCTTTCTTGCCGATGGGCTCCTTGGCAATCTGGATCAGCACCTCCTGACCTTCCTTCAGCAGGTCTGTGATCAGCGGTTGATGACGATTGCCACGCGTGCGCAGATTGTTGCGACGCGACCCGCGACGTCCGCGATCGCGATCAAAGCGTCCGCCGCGGCGATCGTATCCAGGACGCTGTGCGCTACGCTGCTGATATCCGGCGGTGGGAGACGAGGCACGCAGTTCGGCGCGGCCGGCAACTTCTTCCTCTTCGCCTTCGGCGTCTTCGTCTTCTTCCTCCTCGGCTGCGTAAATCTTCTCGCCGCGCTCTTCCGCCGCGACAATCTCATCTTCGTCGACATCCTCAATCTTCGGCACCCAGCGTTCGGAGTAGCCGTTGTTGGCATCGAGCGTCTCTTCTTCGAGAACCATCTCCTCGTCGCCGGCGACCTCGCGCATCGCGCTCAAATCGTCGGGCATGGGCTGGAACTCGGCCTCTTCTTCCTCCAGGACCTCATGCTCCAGCGTGCGACCCTCAGGCGCGATCGACGGAGCAGCGTGCTGCTCGCGCTCGACGAGATCGAAGCTGCCCGCGGGCGTGTCGACTTCATGCTCGACGGACGTGTTGTGCGATTCCTCTTCAGCCTCTGCCTGGATTGCGGATGCAGTTTGCTCCGATTCCAAGGCCAACGGCTCGGTTCGCTGATCTTGAGCGCTCAAAGGCACAGCGTGTTCGTCAGACTGTGCTAGTTCGGCCAGGCCGTGCGCGTCCGCAGTTGTTTCCGTCGCACTTTGTGATTCGGCGATCACTGGAGTTCCGGCTTGCTCGCTGGCGCCAGACGCCTGCTCTGGTTCTGCAGCGGCCGCCTTGCGCCGCGATCTCCACCAGCGTCCCCGGCGCGGCTTCTCTTCGGTCGTCGGGACGACTTCTGCTTCGGCAACTGGAGCGGCGCCGGCCTCGACCGTAGTCTCTGTCTCCACAGCCGCAGCTGAACCTTCGGATGTCGATTCAACGGTGTCAGCGTCGAATCCCTGGTCGAGATGAATGGCCTCTTCCGCGATTTCTTCGGTATATTCCGCGGCGGTCTCAGCGTGCTCGGCTGGGATGAAATCCTCGACCGGACTCTGGGCCGACTCTGCTTCCGCGTGGGGCTCAGCAGCAGGCTGGGAGAGATTGCGGTATTTGGAAATTGATTCGCCGGGCAGAATGATCGGCGCGTATCCGGCCGGAGGAGCGTAATCCTGACGCGGGCGCGACTCGTAGCGCGCTTCCGCACGAGGTTCGGCGGGCTCTTCCGGCGATGCCGTCTGCGCTTCGGATGCCGACTCGTTGCGCTCAAATCCGCGGCCACGACGTCCACCGCGCCGCCGACGGCGTCCACGCCAGCGGCGAGCACCATCACCCTCTTCCTCTTCGGCGGCTGCCGATTCGCCTTGACCCTCGATCGGAGCCGGCGCTTCTTCGTCGAACATCGGCTCCAGATCGGTGTCGATTTCGCTAGCCGACGCGGAAGCTGCCGTATGCGCTTCGGCGGCTTGGGATTCCTGTAACTGCGGCTTACCTAATTCGATTGCTCCCCGCGGCACGGGAATCTCCCCGAACTCTTCGTCCTCGTCCTCATCGCCGGAAAGCTCGAGGAAGTCGGAGACGTAGAGGAACGCGTCGCGCTCCAATCCGATGTCGACGAACGCCGACTGCATGCCAGGCAGCACACGCGTCACGCGGCCTTTGTAGATGGACCCTGCTAAGGTGTATTCGTTTTCCCGCTCGAAGAAGACTTCGGCGAGCTGATCGTCCTCAACCAGCGCCACCTTGGTTTCGTGGGGCGTGGAGGACACGTAAAGTTCTTTGTTCATGGATGCTCCGGTTAGTCCGGACGCAGGCGAAGGAAGGACAGGAAAACTACGGCGAAGTTAGGCCACAGACACACCGGAACTGTCGTCCGGGTGCGGCCCTGACCTGATTCGTAAAGCTTCACTTTGTGGAATCTTGTGCACCGTATGAAGCGCGTCGTACAAGGTTTGTGGCGTCACACTCAGTATCCCCGGCGATCTGTTTCACCGGGGCTCCCGGCGAGCGCCGATTTGGCGCTTGCTGGGGTTGTGAGGGGCCGTTCCCCGCCTTGTACTACGTGCTCTGCAATCCTGTCCGGCCTGTATCTCCTCGCGGCCGGCTAATGCCCTCGTTCGTGAGGGCGGTCGTAATCTTTTTGCCATCCTTCGGAGGCCAGCGTTTTTGTTTCATGGCTTCCCGGCGGATGCGACCGGCTGTTCGAATTCGCGCCGAATGGCGCCCGCAACAACAAATCTTTTAGTCGCTAGTTCACGAACCGGCGCATGCGGATATTCATCAC
>JASHXK010000616.1 GCA_030043575.1 Terriglobales bacterium | reverse complement strand
GGGACTCGTCCTAAAGTCCTGCCGCTAGGCGGACGAAACTGATTAGCCCACCGCGGAAGCGGTGGGAACAACCGCGTTTTGTGATTCCAAGCCCCTTCAGGGGCGACACCCCATCCCGGATACAATATGGAAATCACGGAGACACGCATGGACTACCTTCTGAAAACCGAAGCTACCACATACTCTTTCGCCGACCTCCAGCGCGACAAGCAGACCAACTGGGACGGCGTCTCCAATCCCGTCGCCTTGAAACATCTCCGCGCGATGCAGCCCGGCGACCGCCTCGTCATCTACCATACGGGTGATCAAAAAAGCGCCGTGGGCACCGCGTCCGTCGTCTCCGTCGATCCCTCCGACGCGCGCAATCCGGTGGTCAAGATCAAGGTTGGAAAAGGCATTGCTAAGCCTGTCTCGCTGGCCGAGATCAAGGCCAATTCCCTTTTCGCCGATTCGCCGCTGGTGCGTCAGGGGCGGCTTTCGGTTGTGCCGCTGACCGCCGCGCAATACAAAAAGCTTGCGGGCGAGTAATGAGACTTCTCGAACCTAAGATAGCCCTGCCTGGCAGCTTTGTGTCAGGGCACGACCTTGGTCGTGCCGAAAGAGCGATAAAGAAGCCGGCTTTTAGCCGCTGTGCTCGAACCGCAGGGGCTAAAGCCCACGTTTTGTGTGGTCCCTTACGGCACGACTCAAAGTCGTGCCCTGACACAAAACAACGAGCTCGCAACAATACAAAGAGCCTGCCATCATTCCGACAATGAAATCTCCATGAATCCTCTGCGGGTACCTTGTCCGGCATTGCACCTTGTGCGGTGAAGCACATATACTGATGGGTCACGGTGCTTCGGGATCGGACTGGCGACAACCATCGCTCACCCGACCCGCGGGCACCGGCGACGTGCTTTCTCGGGACGCGCCTCCTGAGACAAGCGGAGGGTCGTCTTCAGCAGTCGTGAGACGCTAACTCGAACACGACGAGACCTACGCGTCCAGCCACGCGCCCTGTTACTTGCGCCCTTACAGCTTCTTCCCAGCGTTTTTTCCGTCCTTTTTCCTTCGGATTGCAAGCTCTGCCTGACGTCGCTCGATAATGTTTCGCGCATCCCAGTGTGCCGGGAGTGTATCGCCGAAATCCGGCCGACGCGCGCCCCGCAATGCGTCATCTGCGGCGACCGGCTGGCCTCGGCCCTGTTGCTGATGGGCGATGGCCGCTGCCCGCACTGCCGTGACTGCGCTCCCGCGTTCGAGCGCGCGGTGTCGTTCGGTGAGTACGAAGATGGTTTGCGCGGCCTGGTTCGCCTGCTGAAGTACGAGCGGGTAACACCGGTAGCGGGTCCATTGGGCGGAATGCTGGCACAGGCCATCGTCGAGTTGGCTCCGATTGCCCCGGAGTCGTCGCCGGTGCTGGTACCCGTGCCCCTGCACAAGAGCCGGCGCCAGGCACGCGGCTTCAATCAGGCGGAGCTGATCGCGCAGGCGGCCGTACGGCGGCTTCCGCATCGGCTGAAAATCGCGAGCGACGCATTGGTCCGCCGGCGCGACACTGCCTCCCAGGTAGGTCTGAGCCGCGAGGAACGCATCGAGAATGTGCGTGATGCGTTTTGCATTATGCAGCCCGGCAGCATCCGCGACCGCGAGGTTCTTCTGGTGGATGACGTCATGACGACGGGTACCACATTGTCAGAGTGCGCTCGCGTCTTGAAGCAGGCCGGAGCGAAGAGGGTTTTTGCGGCCACCGTGGCTCGCGCCTTCGAGGGCGCGTCGCTGACGGCTGCCGATCCAGGCGGACAGGAGGTCATCGAGGCCGGAGACAGCGCTCCGGTCTAGAAACAGGTCATGTCGATGCAGGCCCAAAGCGCAGCGTCCCGATACGGAAAATCACTGGCCGGTTGCATGCATCATGCCCGCGTGGCTGGCGAGGCGCCGCCACAGTGGGCGGCAATGCACGCGCCTGTGCTGGTGCTGAACGCATCCTATGAGCCCATCAATGTCTGTGCTGCACGCCGCGCCATCATCCTGGTGCTGAAGGGCGTGGCCATGATGGAAGAAGCCAACGGACACGTGCTGCATGCCGCGCGAGTGGCGATGCGCGTCCCCTCGGTCATCCGCCTGCTGGAGTATCGCCGCATTCCGCATCAGACCCGCGCCTTGTCGCGCAAGAACATCCTCCTGCGTGATCGCAACACCTGCCAGTACTGCGGCAAGATTCTCGCGGCCGGCGAGTTGACTCTCGATCACGTGATCCCGCGCTCGCGCGGTGGCGCGTCGACCTGGGAGAATCTGGTTGCCTGCTGTCACAGCTGCAATCGCAGAAAAGGCAACATGCTTCCCCACGAATCCAGCATGAAGCTGATGCGCGAGCCGCGCGCCTTCAACCTGCACACCAGCCGTCACATCATGCGCATGATGGGCCGGTCGGATTCCAAGTGGCAGAAGTACTTGTTCTACTAGGCATGGGGCGCGAACTCGTCTGCAACATTCGTACCAACGGCAAAACAGCTTCCGCCAAGGCGCTTCTGGAAACCAACCAGATCATCGTTCGCGGTGAGCCGCGAATGAAGATTCCCCTCGCCTCGCTGGAGACTGTTTCGGCGCGCGATGGGGAGCTCCATCTGAAATGGCGGGGCGGCTCTGCTGTCCTCGAACTCGGTGAACATGCGGAGAAATGGGCCTGCAAGATTCTCCATCCCAAGAGTGCAGCCGAGAAATTAGGCATCAAGCCCGGCTTGATCATCTCTGCGATAGCGATTTCTGACGGCAACTTCGTCGAGGAACTTCGCGCCGCGGCGCAGAGGTTTTCGGATTCCAAACTTCTAAAAGATTCTGACCTTGTATTCTTCGGAGTGGAGACAGCGGCGAGCCTTACGCGCGTCGCGAAGGCAGCTGGTTTGCTTGCCAGCGCAGGTGCGCTATGGATCGTCTATCCGAAGGCCAGGCAGGAGATCAAAGAGCAGCACGTGCTCGATGCTGGAAGACAAGCTGGCCTGACAGACGTGAAGGTAGTGAGCTTTTCTGCGACGCACACCGCCTTGAAATTTGTGCGACCCAAAGCAAAGCGTTAGTTCAGAGTAAGTGCTCAGCTTGGGCCTGGGAAGCCCCACCCAAGCTCAATCTGCTTGGGCGGGTGATTCGACAACTAGCTGCGCGCGGTGTCCACCTCGCGCAACCGGGCAGCCTTGCCGCGCAGAGACCGCAGATAATACAGCTTAGCGCGACGCACGTGTGCGGAGCGCAGCACGTCGACCTTATCGATCACTTTGGAATTGAGCGGAAAGATACGCTCCACGCCCTGGCCGAAGCTCATCTTGCGAACCGTAAAGCTGGGCTGCGCGCCCTTGGTGCGGGCTATCACGACTCCTTCAAACGCCTGCAAGCGCTCTTTGTCGCCTTCCTTGATCTTCACGTGAACGCGTACGGTGTCGCCCGGCTTGAAATCGGGGATATCAGTGCGCCGTGTCTTGGCAAGCAATCGGTCAATAACTGGAGAATTCGACATTGTGATTTCCTTCCCTGTTCGCACGCCTCGCGGCGGTACATGTTTGGCTATTAGCTCTTAGCTTTTGGCTCTTAGCGGAATTTCGTCGTTTGCTAAGAGCTAACGGCTAAAAGCTAAAGGCCCTTGCTCAGAACTACTCCCGCTCAATCTCCGCCAGCAGCTTGCGATCTTCCGCGCTCAACACCGCCGGCTCCAACAAATCAGGACGATTGCGCAGCGTCTTCCGCAGCGCGCTGCGGCGGCGCCACTTGCGGATCTCCTCGTGGTTACCGTTCACCAGCACCTCCGGAACCGGCAGTCCACGAAAATCCGCCGGCCGCGTGTAGTGCGGATAATCTAGCAATCCACCCGATCCGCAGGTCGAACTCGGCGGTTCGCCCGCTACCCTCTCCGGCGCATCTGCCGTCGGAGTGAACGACTCCTGCTGCGATGAAGCCGCATTGCCCAGAGCGCCTGGCACCAGTCGCGTCATCGTATCGATGACGATTGCTGCTGCCAGTTCGCCGCCGCTAAGCACGAAGTCGCCAATCGAGATCTCGCGATCGGCAAGGTGCTCACTCACTCGCTCGTCAACGCCCTCATACCGGCCGCAGATCAGGACGATACGCTCGTGTCGCAACAACTGCTGCGCCAGCGTCTGCGTGAACATCTGTCCCTGCGGCGACAGCAACACAACCGACTCGCGCGCATCCGCCCTGACGCGCTCCTCACGCGGCGCGACTCCCAGCGACTCCAGGCATTCAAAGATCGGCTCCGGCTTCAACACCATGCCCTCGCCGCCACCGAACGGCCTGTCGTCTACCGTGCAATGCCGGTCGTGGGTGAAGGCCCGCAGATCATGAATCGCAATGTCAAGCAGCTTCGCCTCGCGCGCCCTGCGCACGATGCCATAATCCAGCGGCCCGCGAAAAAAGTCCGGAAAAATCGTGACGATCTCGAACTTCATTCCGGCGCCTATCGTCGATTACTTCTCGTCCGCTGCTCGCGCTTCGTCAGCTTCCGCTTTCTGCTGCTGCTTCTCTTCCTCGCTCACCGGGGCATCCACATCCAGCAACCCTTCCGGCAACTGCATGTCGATACGCTGATTAACGAGATCAACCTTCGTTACATACTCCGCCGCATAAGGCACCAGTAATTCCGTCGACAGCTCGCAGCTTCCCACTCGCCGCGCCGCGCAGACTGGCAGCTTCACCACCAGGAGTGGAGCCTCTCCCGCTCCAAACTGCACACCACTTACTCGCCCCAGGAAGCGCTGTCTGTCCCAAACATCGGAGCCAACCAGGTCGCTGACATAAGCCGCGCCCTCTTCCAATACGGCACGTTTTTCGGCCGGAACCTGCAATTCCACTCCTACCAGCTTTTCCGCGTCACTAATCGTATTCACTCCGGCAAACTTCAGCACCACGCCGCCTTTGTGGAACCAGTGCTCTTCCAGCTTCAGCTCGCGTCGACTGCCGTCCGGCGTCACTCCAGACAGCTCCCGGCGCTCCTCAAAGCGCTCAGGAAAATCCGTATGCAACTCAGCCAGCACTTCGCCGCGCCGCCCCTGCGGCTTCAGCACGCGAGCGATCGTAATGAACTCGGCGGCTATTCCACAATCTCCAACTGATAGCGCTTGTGCGTCCGTAAGGCCGCCGCATTCATGATGGTCCGCAGGCTGCGCGCGGTTCGTCCGTGGCGCCCGATCACCCGGCCCACGTCGCTTTCTGCCACTTCCAGCTCGACCACGGTTTGCCCGTTCTCTTCGAAGGGCTCGACGAAAACCTCATCAGGCGCTTCGACGATCGCCTTCGCCAGGCGCTCCATCAGCGCGACGATATTCGGCTTACTGTCTGACATTGTGGGACTCTCCTCGAACTCACCCAAGGACAAAGCAGGCCCTGGCAGCTATCCGCAAAACTGGCGGGCCCCTTACGCTACGGTCGTTGCTTCCGGCGCGCTGGCGGCTGGAGCCTTCTCCACCAGCTTACGCACGCGATCCGACAGCCGCGCGCCCTTCGACGTCCAGTAATCGATGCGCTCGCGCTTGAGTTCCACGCTGGCTGGATTGGTCCGCGGGTTATAGGTGCCTACCACTTCCACCGAACGGCCATCGCGCGCCCGGTCCTTTTCGATCACCACGATGCGGTAGTACGGTTGTTTGCGCGCGCCACGGCGCGACAGACGAATCATCAACACAGAAAATGGTTTCCTTTCCTGCTAATAAGCAGCGCACGCACAGGCCTTGGCTCGCAAGAAAGAAGCTTGGGGCTCGCACGGCGGATTCCTCAGGTGAGATGACCTGCCCGCAGGCTCGATCGAAGCCTTACGGGACGGGTGTTCCAGCAATCGTCGATTCCTGCGTCTAAGGCGAAACCGGCGTCGCTACCACACCCCAACGAACGCAGCTCGGCGCTCATCGGACCTCGCATACCTGGAGGCAACAACCTTTCAATTATTGCGGATACTTCACGGTTTTGGCAAGCGCCGGCCGTTTATGACCGTTTGTCGCTGAAGCTCAGAATGCCTCGACTTCATCCAATCTGCCTTATGCGCAAACTTCTCTGCATCACCGCCCATCCCGACGATGAGGCGGGAGCATTTGGCGGCGCGCTGCTTCTTTATCACGAGCGCGGAGTCGAGACTTTCGTCCTCTGCATGACCGCCGGAACTGCTGCTCGCAATCGCGGAACGGCGCGGACACACGATGAACTTGCTGAGTTGCGCCGCGCCGAGTTCGCCGCGTCCTGCAGGCTGCTTGGTGTTACTCGCGGCGAAGTCCTCGACTATCCCGACAGCAAGCTCGACAGCGCGGATCCGGCTCATGCTGTCCGCGATTTAGTTCTGCGAATTCGTCGGATTCGCCCGCAGGTCATCCTCACCTTCGGACCTGATGGTGGCCTCACCGGCCACATCGATCATGCGATGGCCGGAACTTTCGCTACCCTCGCATTCGAATGGGCTGGACGGTCCGACCGTTATCCGGAACAGATGGAGCAAGGACTCCGCCCGCATCGCGTCCAGAAGCTTTACTACCACACCGCCGACTTCCATTTGCCTGATCGGCAGCCAATCTCGCAGCCGACCGTCACGACGCGCATCGACATTGGTGAGGCACGCTTCGAGAGAAAAGTCGAAGCTTTCCGGCAACACACTACCCAGGCTCCGCTGTTTGAGCGCGTGCGCAAGAATCTCGGCCAGCGGCTGGGCACGGTGGAAATGTATCATCTGGCCGCAACCAGCAGTCCAAGAGATGCTAAAGCGGAGACTGACCTGTTCGAAGGTGTAGCGGATGAGTAGGCACGGCCAAAACAGCCATCGCGGCGATTAACGGCCTGGTTCAGGATGGGGATCAATCGCGTCGGCGATCTGGTCCAGCGCGGCTTGTATCCGATCCAGCTCGCTCTGAAAGGTATCGTTCATCTCCAGCAGCTTGTCGGGAGCTTGCTGGAACCGCTCGAAGAGCGCACGCAATGTGGCGCGGCCGCGCTCGGTTAACAGCAGCGCTCCAATCCCTCCAAGTCCCAAAACTGTCAGTGGCACATACCAACGGCGCATCGGAGTCCTTTCGGTCCAACGCCAGTGTTCCCAAGCGGCGCTTAGTGGCAAGCTAACCTCCCCAAACTTCGCCTTACAAGAATTAGATGAGGGCCGACCCTGAAAGGTACATATCAGACTTGGTTCCGGGTGCTCACCGCCGCCCGTGTTCGTCAGCCAATCAGCGGCCTTCGAGGGCTTCGACAATCGCATCATGGAGCGCCGGTCGGACCTCGCGGATCAGCTGCGACGTACGATCGGGCCATGTGCGGTTGGTGAGCAGCGTGACCGACAGCTTGCGACCGGGATCGATCCACATCGACGTACCGGTGAAACCGAGATGACCGAACGCTGCCTGCGAGAACAGCCGCCCCGCCGACGACTCTGGCCGCGATGGTGTGTCCCATCCCAGCGCTCGCGTCGTTCCAGCCGGTGACGCTCCACGATGAGTGAACAGCTTCACTGTCTCCGATTGGAAGATCGGCCAGCCGCCGCGCAACATACATTCGGCAAAGCGCGCTAGATCCGTTGCCGGCGCGAACACCCCGGCATGTCCCGCTACACCGGCCATGACATAGGCGTTCTCGTCGTTAACTTCCCCTCGCACGATTCGCCGGCGAAACTTCTGGTCATCTTCCGTCGGTGGAATGTCGGCGGCCCAGTCGCGCGGCGGCTTGAAGCGAGTCTGCTTCATGCCGAGCGGTATGAAAATTTCCTGCCGCGCCAACAGGTTCAGCTCCAATCCCGCCTTCTTCGCCAGAAGCTCGCCCAGCAGGATGAATCCGATGTCGCTGTAAACTGCGCGCTTACCGGGTGGCGCGACCAGCCGGGTGGTCATCGCGGCATGGATCAAATCCTGGCGCGTCGCAGCGAACTCGAACAGCTTCTCATAGGCAGGTAAACCGCT
>JASHXK010000615.1 GCA_030043575.1 Terriglobales bacterium | reverse complement strand
CCATGTCAGCGTTGGCGAAGTTCACTACCATCACGTCAAAGGTGTTGTCATTGATCGCTTTGGTCACAGCATCGGCGATGCCTTGCGCTGACATCTCCGGCTTCAAGTCGTAGGTCGCAACCTTCGGCGACGGCACCAGCACGCGATCTTCGCCGGGAAACGGCTTCTCGACACCTCCATTGAAGAAGTAGGTCACGTGCGCGTACTTCTCGGTTTCCGCGACGCGCAGGTTGCGCATGCTGCGGTCGGCCATCACGTTGGCCAGGATATTGGTCAGCGACTCCGGCGGCGAGACGATGGGCAATGTGAAATGTGTGTCGTACTGCGTCATGCAGACGCAGTGCAGGTCTTTGGGCACGCGGCTGCGCGGAATGATGCTGTCGAGATCGTCGGCGCCTTCCAGTTCGCGGCCATCCTGCGGTGTGAAGTGGCTGTTGCGGCCAAGGCAGCGGGTGATCTGGCGAGCGCGGTCGGCGCGGAAGTTGAAGTTGATGCAGACATCGCCGTCGCGAATGGTACTCACCGGCTGATAATGCTCGTCGATCAGCACGAACGGCACAACGAATTCGTCGGTGACGTCGCGATTGTACGAGTCCTTCATGCCTTGCACGGGATCGGTGTAGGCGCGGGTTTCGGATTCCGCAAAGACCATCGCGTCGAAGGCCTTCTTCTCGCGCTCCCAGCGGCGATCGCGGTCCATCGCATAGTAACGTCCGCTGACGGTGGCGATCTTGCCGACGCCGTACTCGCGCATCTTCTGCTGCAGTTGCTCGATGTAGCCTGCGCCATTGGTGGGCAGCGTGTCGCGGCCATCCATGAAGCAGTGAACGAAGACGCGCTCCACGCCGTTCTGCTTCGCCATGCGCAGGATGGCGTAGAGATGGTTCTGGTGCGAGTGCACGCCACCATCGGAGAGCAGCCCAAAGAGATGCAGGCGGCGCTCACCGGTGCGGGCCTTCGTCATCGCGTCGAGCAGCACCGGGTTCTGCGAGAACTCGCCCTTCTCGATCATGAGATCGATCTTGGTGATGTCCATGTAGACGACGCGTCCGGCTCCGATGTTGAGATGGCCGACCTCGCTGTTGCCCATCTGTCCGGTGGGCAGGCCGACGTAGCGGCCACTGGTGTGGATGAGCGTGTTGGGATATTCGGCGAGCAGGCGATCGTAGTTGGGCTTGCGCGCCAGCGAGATGGCGTTGGCCTTGGACGGCGGCGCGTAGCCCCAGCCGTCGAGGATGACGAGGACGAGAGGTTTGGGAGTCATCAGCAACTAGCGATCAGCAACTTGAAGTTCGCTCCTGGCGTTGCGCAGACTACAGGATACAGGGTGCCACAATACCGCGTGGGTGTGACGGTAGTGTCTCAGTAGAGTTCAAACTAGGGAGATAATCCCACTTTGCGCTCCAGCTCCTGGAAACGAGCCTCTCCGCGCAAGCTGCTCCAGAATGGATCGCACTTGATGTAGATGATGGCTGGATCGCGCATCTCGTAGGCCGCCTCCAGAAACGCAATCGCGCGCTGCTTGTCGTCCAGGAAGGTGCAGACTTGTGCCGCGTCCCACACCTGCTTGATGCCGCTTCCGGCGTCAGGGGCCGGTTGAGATACCGGTTGTTCGTGCATGTCCTTGGGACAAAGCTGGTCCGCCAACGTTGCTGACGGAAGCATTCCCGAGTTGCGCAGATAGGAAACCCTGGATTCCAGCGAGGTATTCTGCGCTTTTCTTTTCAGATCAAGCATCGTCAGATCGTACTCGGCGGGGGCAAAGTTGGGATCCATTTCCAACACCTGCTGAAACTGGGTTAACGCAGCATCGTCCGAGCCTGCAACGTAGTACGCATATCCCAGATCAGTGTTAATGATCAGCGAGAGGGGATCGAGTTCCTGGGCTCGTTTCATCTCCGCGATCGCTTCCTCGTAGTGGCCCAGCGGGTCGAGATAGAGGTTGGCGTACCAGTGATGGGCTAACGCGTTATTCGGATTCAGTTCCAGCGCGCGTTTGAACTCCGCCTGGGCTCCGGCCCAATCGAAGTCGGAAAACACCTTGGCCCCGCCGAGAGCAACATGCGCCTCGGAGGATAAGTCATCAAGTTCCACCGCCCGTTGTGCGGAAGCTCTTGCCTTGGCCTGCAACTCGCGCCAATTCGACATCCCTTCCATGCTCAACAGTGCATAGCAGCGCGCCATCCCCGCGTAGGCGTCGGCGTAGTTGGGATCTTCGCCCGCGGCCCGCTGGAAAAAGTCCACCGCCTTCGACATGCTGACGACACTACGCTGGTTCAACAAATACAAGCCTTTGAGATAGTCGTCGTAAGCCTGGGGATTCGTGGGCCGCGGCTCTGCCAGCTCTGCCTGCCGTTGTGGACTAAGTTTGATCTGAATCTTGTCGGCGATCGCCTGCGCCACATCGCGCTGCACGCTGAGAATGTCTTTCACGTCGCGCTGATAGTTCTGCGCCCACAGGTGGGTCTGGTCGCTCACCTGAATCAGCTGAGCGGAGACGCGCGTCATATTCCCTTCGCGCCGGACACTGCCTTCCAGAACATAATTGACGCCCAGAGCGCGACCAATCTGAGCGATGTCTTCTTTTGTGTCCTTGTACTTCATCGCCGAGGTACGCGCGACTACGCCCAGCGCCTGAGGATTCAGTTTGCCCAGGTCGGTGATCATCTCCTCGGTAAGGCCATCGGCGAAGTACTCCTGTGCCGGGTCGCCGCTGAGGTTGAGAAACGGCAACACGGCCAGCATCACGCGCTCGTTACGGGGCTTGGCTAATTGTTTCCACCGCTGCCGCGCGACCAGTACGATGATCGCGCAAAGGATGGCTGCTGCCGCGATCACGGCGAGCGTTCTTCCTGGCCGGTAGGACCGTTTTCCGGATTCCGGCTGTTCCGACGAGACGTGGCGGTTCTCCAGTATCTGAGATCGGGAAAAATTCTCAATCCTACCGGCGTCAGCCGATGGCTCTTCCGGCTGGGCCTCAGCCTGACTATCGCGGCCGCGATGCAGCCATTCGTCCAGCTCGTCCGTGTAGGCAAAAACGCCGCCGCTCTTGGCGCCCGGCACGCGATAGACTGGCAACCCCCGTGCGTGCTCCCAGCGCTGCACGGAGCGCACATCGCGAGCCAGGTAGTCGGCAATTGCCTTCCAGGAATCCAGCTTGCGCCGCTTTCCGGTTGAAGTTTGGAGTGTAACTGCCATGGACTAAAGGAATCGGTCAGGCGATGTCGTGCTTTGTCGTACTTCGCCGCTTGCTTGAGTGAGTGGAGCGATTATACAACTGCTCGAAACGGCGCTCGCGCTCCCATTTGCCACACGTGCAACTGCAATCGTCACATTGGTACGTTGGTCGCACCCTCGCGACTACGTTTGTGCCAAGTGTTGCCAAGCGGCGGCAGCTTAGAAGTAACGCTCTGACAGCCAACTGGGTTTTCCCGTGTCCAGCCGAGAGACACCTCGACCTCTTAAAGGAGTAGCCATGGGCTGCATTTCAACTCGCCTTGTGATCACGGTGGCTATTGCAGTCGCGACGTTAGCTACACCGGCCCAGACCGTGAACGCGCAAACGCTTACCGTGCTGCATACCTTCACCGGCGGAGCCGATGGCGGACTACCTCAGTCGATGTTGACGATGGATGCAGAAGGAAATCTTTACGGAACGACGTTGATGGGCGGCGCCGGGAACAACGGCTACGGGTTTGGAACCGTTTTTGAGATGGTCAAGCAAAACGGCGGCTGGAATTTGGTCACGTTGTATGACTTCCAGGGAGATCCTGGCAACAACGATGGAGCCGGCCCGATTGGGAAGGTGATATTCGGGCCGCACGGCGGCCTCTACGGTACCACCGTCGCCGGCGGCGGCGGCACGGTTGGAACCGGATGCGCAGACGAGCAATACAACGGATGCGGTTCGGTCTTCAGTCTCACTCCTCCCGGCCAAGGCGAAGGCGATCCGATGGAGCAGAATGAGGAGCGCACCGACGGCGGCAAACCGCCAATCAAGATATGTACCGACGACTGCCCATGGACGGAGCGCGTGCTGGTTCATCTGGTCAACGGGCCTGGCGGCGTGTATCCGTTCGGCGGCGTGGTTTTTGACGCGCACGCCAACATCTACGCGACTACCCAGCTTGGCAATTCCAGCGGCGATGGATTAGGCACCGTTCTCGAACTGGGCCATGCCGATAGCGGCTGGCAGCCCTCGACTATAGACAATTTTACTGGCGGCGATGGCGGTGAACCCTATGACACACTCGCGGTCGATAGCGCTGGCAACCTCTACGGGACTACGCGGGGCGGCGGGGCCAACGGATACGGCGAGGTTTTCGAGTTGAGCCCCACGGGATCGGGCTGGGAGGAGAACATCCTTTATTCCTTTAGAAATGGCGACGACGGAGCGCTTCCCTTCGGCGGTGTGATTTTCGATTCAGCGGGCAATCTATACGGTACAACCAGTTGCAACGGCGCCAATGGCGGCGGCACGGTGTTCGAGCTGACCCCTTCCGGCGACAGTTGGCAGTTCAACCTACTTTACAGCTTCAACGGCGACTGCCAGTGGGGACCGCAGGACTCGCTAGCCATGGACGCGGCCGGAAATCTTTACGGCACGACATTTGAAGACGGCGCGAATGACACTGGAAGCGTCTTCAAGCTGACGAACTCCAATGGGCAATGGACGTACACCGATCTCTACGATTTCCCTGAGTGCGGTCCCAAAGGAGCCGATCCGTATGGTGGCCCAGTAGTCGATGGTGAAGGCAATATCTACGGCACCACGACTGCCTGCGGCGCCTCACCCGGATACGGCACGCTGTGGAAGCTCACGCAGTAGTTTTGAAGCTGGACGAAGCGACACTATGTCTGGCTGGCGGGCAGAGGGATGGCATTCTTTGCCCGCCTTATCTGCAGATGCTTCTGGCGAAAGTGTCCAATGGCGCGCTCGCCCCAAACCTTCACGAAATAGTAGTTCAGGCCGGCGCCGATGGCGGAGCTGACAATCGGAATCAGCCGCGCGGTCCATTTCTCGACGATCTCCGCGCTGGCGCTGACGGCGATGCGCTGAATGACGCGGGGAACGAATCGCCGGACAAACTGCTTCTCCACCAGCTCGCGGCTGATATCGACTCCCGCGGCGCTGGCCGCGGCTACCCACAGTTCCGCCTCTTCTTCCTCGGTGTTGTAGGAAAAGCCGTAAAGCAAACTCAGCTTCTGGATCATACGCAGGGTGATGGCGGCGAGGATGCCGAGATCGGGCAGCATGGTCAGCATCCCGCCTAAGCCAAGCCCAGCGCCCTCGGCGGCGGCCATGCGCATGTGCGCGCGGATGGTCTCCTCGGCGATGCTATCCAGAACCTCGGGATCGACCGAGTAAACGCCGTCGTACGTCACCACGGGCAGGTCGTAGGCGATGCGCAAGTGCTGGAGATAATGCTCGGGATTCACCTTGACGGTGTCGTAGGCCTTCATGAAGGCGCTGCGGACTGCGTCTTCCACGCGCCGCCGCATCCAGGATTTGCTGCCGTTGTTGGCCATGTCTGATAGATCCAGTATAAGGCGATCAAAGCCCGCTCCTGTGCCGTCGGCTGAAGCCGACTCGGAAAAGAAATAAACGGCTGATCGGCACGTTCCCTGACACAAAGCGTGGGACCAACGGCAATGGGCTATAAGGGTCCTTCGACTCCGCTCAGGATGACACATGTTTGTGGAGAGCCGCCGACCATACGACCCGCGGTAGTGCCCTAAACCTGCGACTTTAGGACACTGCCCGACCCGCTACCGCGGCTGCGACCTTCGCCCGCTGTGCTAGCATCGAATTCACAGATGCCAGCCGGCAAGCTCCAAGTCATTCCCCTCGGCGGACTCGGCGAATTCGGCATGAATTGCATGGCCATTCGCTGGGGCGACGACATCATCGTCATCGACGCCGGATTGATGTTCCCTGAAGCGGAGCTGCTTGGCGTCGACATCGTTGTCCCCGACCTCAGCTATCTTCTCGAGAATCGTGCGCACCTCCGCGCCCTGGTGTTGACACACGGACATGAAGATCACATTGGCGCGCTGCCCTGGCTGCTGTCGGAATTCAACGTTCCGGTGTATGGCACCGAGTTCACCCTGGCCTACGTGGAAGGCAAGCTGGAAGAGCACGCGCTGCTGGACGATGCGGTGCTCAACGAGATCAAGGCGGGCGAGCGCTTCAAGATTGGGCCGTTCACCATCAATCCCATTCAGGTCACGCACAGCCTGGTCGATTGCGTGGCACTGGCGATTCACACGCCGATCGGCACGCTGATTCATACCGGCGACTTCAAGGTCGACCCGACGCCCACCGACAATCGCCTCTTCGATCTGCACGCCTTTGCCGAGTACGGCAAAGAAGGTGTGCTGGCGCTGTTCCAGGATTCCACCAACGTCGAGCGCCGCGGCTATACGCCGAGCGAGCGGGCGGTTCGGGCGCGCTTCCAGGAGATCTTCGCCCGCGCCGAGCGCCGTCTGTTCATCTCATGCTTCTCGTCTTCGATCCATCGCATCAAGCTGGCCGTGGATCAGGCATTCGAGAGCGGACGTAAAGTCGCGCTGGTCGGGCGTTCCATGACGGAGTCGTTCGAGATCGCGCAGGACCTCGGCTACATCGACGTTCCCGACGGCCTGCTGATCCATCCCGCGCAGATGCGCGACTTCCCGCCGGACAAAGTTTGCGTGCTCATCAGCGGAACGCAGGGTGAGCCGATGTCGGCGCTGTCGCGTGCCGCAGTCGACAATCACAAGCACGCGCGCATTCAGCCCGGCGACACCGTAGTGCTTTCGTCGCGAATCATTCCCGGCAACGAGAAGGCGATTTACCGCGTGGTCGATCACCTGTTCCGCCGCGAGGCGCACGTCATCTACGAGGACGGATCGTCGCCGCCGGTGCACGTCAGCGGTCACGCCAGCCAGGAAGAGCTGAAGCTGATCATCAATCTGGTTAAGCCGCGGTATTTCATCCCGATCCATGGCGAGTATCGCCAGCTCAAGCTGCACGGCGAGATGGCCGCAGCCATGCATAATTCCGTGGGCAGTGTGATGCTGATCGAGAGCGGCGACATTCTCGAATTCGACGAACTCGGAGCACGCAAGGCGGGCAAGGTCAATGTCGGCCGCGTTTGCATCGATTCGAATTCCGTTGGCGAGGTGGTCGAAGACCTCGTCATCCGCGACCGCCGCCATCTCAGCGAGGACGGCATCGTGCTGCCCATCATCGCCATCAACAAGCTGACCGGGCGCGTCGAAACTTCGCCCGAGATCGTGATGCGCGGTTTCGGAGGCAGCATCAGCGACGACGGCTTCATGGACGCAGCCCGACGAACCGTGATGAACACGCTGGAATCGTCGAGCGACGAGGAAAAGGGCGACTACGGCATGATCAAAGAGAAGATCCGCCAGGACCTGAAGCGCTTCATCGTGAAGAACACCTCGCGGCGGCCGCTGATCATGCCGGTCATCCTGGAAGTGTAGGAGTCTTACGAGCAAGTCTCGAAGCGCGAAACCTTCTACAGGCCCAGGGCTCTGGAAAACCCCGTTTCGAACCCGACCATCAGGTGAATCAAGCAGTCAGGGCCACCGATATTCAGCTTACGGAACATATTGGAGAGGACCTATGAAACACTTCACGTTCCTTGCGCTCACAATTGCGGCCATCGTGAGCTTGGCCGCTTTCAGTGCCCCAGCACCCGGACACGCAGACGCGGCGTCCGCCCCGTACGTTACGGAAATGCCCAGCGGGTATCGTGACTGGCAGTGGGTTTCCTCGGCCCATGAAGCCGGCGACATCAATAGCATCGGCGCCGTTTTGGGCAACGATACTGCGATCAAAGCCTATCGCGAAGAAAAACTCCCATTCCCCGACGGCTCCATCATCGCCGCTCTGCATTACCGCTACGTCCCGTCGGCGGAAAACAACAAGGTCTTTGGCCAAGCGCAATCTTTCGTTCCTGGCGCTCCCACAAACATTCAGTTCATGGTCAAGGCCTCAACCAAGTACGCCGCAACGGGCGGCTGGGGATTCGGTCACTTTCAGGACGGCAAAGCTGCCGATGCGGCTTTCATGAAGCCGTGCTTTCCCTGCCACCAGAAGGCCAAAGCGACCGATTATGTCTTCACTCACTACGCGCCCTGATCGTGAAATAAGCCGACTGTTATCAATTATTTAAACCGTAAGGCAGAAGTAAGTTGACAGTTGGTTACGAACTGCGTGATATTCGTGCCTCGATAAGGAAACCGTAAAGGGGAACGTCATCGCAACCCGTACGGCCTGCACTCTTTGACCTTGACGGCGACAGGGGCCGACGCCCTTGCACGGCAGCCCGCCGCGACCGGAGAAGATTATGCTGGCGAAAAAGACATTGGGGCTGCGGATCGTTTTTCCTTTGGCGCTGGTTTGCCTAATCTCTATATCCGCGCGGTTAGCCCACTCGCAAACTTTCCAAGTGCTTCACGCTTTCGGCGGCCCAGGCGATGAAGGCGTCCCCTTATCAGGTGTAACGCTGGATGCGCACGGCAATATATATGGCGCAACGCCTGGTACCGTGTACAAGCTCAGCCCTAGAGGTTCGGGGTGGATCTACTCGCATCTTTATACGGGTGGCTTTGACATCACGGCCAAACTGCTCATAGGTTCCGACGGCAGTCTTTATGGCTCAAATGGCGCAGGAGGGCCATACACTGCAGGCCAGATATTCAATCTGCGGCCGCCAGCTAGTTTCTGCTCTTCTGTCGCATGCCCATGGGAATACACAGCTATTTACACCTTTGAAGGCGGGGACGGGTCGTTTCCCACCACTATAACGTTCGATTCAGCAGGAAATATCTACGGCACGACCGTGGAAGGTGGCGCTGGCTCCGGTGTCGTCTACAAGCTGACGAACAACGGCGGTGGTTCATGGACCTACACCCAGATCACAGATTTCTTCGGAAGCGGCTTCGCCAATCCGGGCAACGGTGTGGTGATTGACCCGAGCGGCAACTTATATGGGACGACGCTGCAGTATCCGGGAATGGTTTTCGAAGTGACGAATACCGGCCAGGTCGAACTGGTGCATGAGTTTCTCGATGCTGGTAACACCTACGCCGGCGTAATTCTGGACGGCGCAGGCAATCTTTACGGGATAACCACCCAAGATGGCGGCGTTATCTACGAGCTATCGCCTTCCGGCAACAATTGGACATTGTCCGACTTGCAGACCGTGGGGTGGGATGGCCCGCCTGACGGCGGTAACATCATCGGCACGGCCAATCTCCTGATGGACGCTGAAGGCAACCTGTGGGGCACCAGCACCTGGGGCGGGGCGTACTCGATGGGACTCGTCTTCAAGTTGGCGCGCACTGCGAATGGATGGCTCTACACAGATCTCTATGACTTTACCGGGGGCGACGATGGCTGCTATCCATGGGATGGCGTGGCGCTGGATTCCCAAGGCAATCTATACGGCACTGCGTCGCAATGTGGCCAGTATGGCGCCTACGAGTACGGCGGCACGCTTTGGAAAATAACTCCCTAGGCCGGGTGCCCCACTCATCCCGTCGTTTGGGATGAGTGGGTTGGTGTCGTAACCAGCTTCTTTCGTGAAACCGCCGTGGTTCCATCTCCGATCAGGCCCACTCATTCGAACAACGCGAATGAGTGGGGCACCCGGCGTCACACGATCGGACAGCAGGTCCCTCCACGCGGGCTGAAGCCCTTGGTCGGGATGACACGGTAATTGGCGATCCGGAATTAAGGCGCAGCGCGCCATGGGGCACCCGGCGTCACACGATCGGACAGCAGTGTCCCTCCGCGCGGGCTGAAGCCCTTGGTCGGGATGACACGGTAATTGGCGATCCGGAATTAAGGCACAGCGCCGCCATGGGGCAGGCCCACGATTTCAAGAAAAAAACCCGCACGAAGTTGTGCATGTGTGTGAGTGATCCTCCGTGCGGGATCGCTTACGTCTGGGTATTGATTGTCGGATTGCTTCGTCACCGCGGTCGGTGACGCGCGTCACATACCTACGTGACGGGACGAGGCAACATCGGCGAATGTCCCCAGACCCGGGCAGCTCGGTCAGGATCGTCATCCAGTGTGTTTA
This sequence comes from Terriglobales bacterium, assembly GCA_030043575.1. Lineage (GTDB taxonomy): Bacteria > Acidobacteriota > Terriglobia > Terriglobales > Acidobacteriaceae > Bog-257. The sequence continues at coordinate 8,470 of JASHXK010000615.1, read as the reverse complement.
TCCGCACGACTTCAGCCTCCCCATGTACGTTCTCGCGTTCTATCCGGGACCAAAGAACCTGCCCTGCCACTCGGAGAAATTCCTTTCGGCGGAAAAGCTGATACTGCGGCTCAAGGCAGCAATACCGGGGTTCGACGAGACGCTTGTGGTTCACCCTCCGGGCACCACTGAAATCATATTTGCCCAAACTATGAAACTGAGCGACGCTCAGCGGGAGGCGTTGGCCTGGGTTGACTAATAGCGGCCGGGTGCCCCACTCATCCCTTCGCTTGGAATGAGTGGGTCCGTAGTGCGAGCTCGCACGCGGCCGCGCCGGAATTCAGTTCTTCGATCACACCCACTCATTCGAACAACGCGAATGAGTGGGGCACCCGGGACGCACCCCTCGTCATTGCCCGCCGCTGGCTTTGGAGTTTATAGTCAAGGGTTTGCTTACCGGTTCGGAGCTCCCTGTGCCGGACCCAGCTAACGCCCATTCGCGGATTATCCGCCTCCGGAGTCTCATGATGAAACGAATCGCTATTCTTTTCTCTCTAGTCGTGCTCGCCCTCGGCAACTCGATTTACGCCGACGAGGGCATGTGGCTGTTCAATGCATTTCCCAAAGACAAAGTGCAAGCCAAGTACGGATTCGCGCCCAACCAGGCGTGGCTCGATCACGTTCGCCTCTCGTCGGCTCGCGCTCCGAATGGTTCTTCGTCGTTCGTCTCGCCGGACGGATTGATCTTCACCAACCACCACATCGCGCAGGAGTGCATTCACGATCTTTCCACCGCCGGCAAGGACTATATGAAGCAGGGCTTCTATGCGCCCACGCGCGCCGATGAAGCCAAGTGTCCCGGCATGGAGTTTGTGGTCCTGGAAGACATCACCGACGTCACTGCGAAGGTGAACGGGGCGGTGAAGCCGGGAATGTCCACCGCGGATGCCGGCAAGGCGCAGCGCGAAGAGATCGGCTCGCTGGAGAAGGAGTGCTCGACCAACGGCATGCGCTGCGATATGGTCACGCTGTATTCGGGCGCGATATACAACCTCTACAAGTACAAGAAGTACGACGACATCCGGCTGGTTTTCGCTCCGGAGTTCGACATCGCCTTCTTCGGCGGCGATCCCGATAACTTCGAATATCCGCGCTACGATCTCGACATCTCATTCTTCCGCGCCTACGAAAACGGCCAGGCGGCCAAGACGCAGAATTACCTGAAGTGGTCACCCAATGGCGCCAGCGACAACGAGCTGATTTTCGTCTCCGGACATCCCGGCCGCACGCAGCGCCTGCTGACCATGGACCAGATGGCCTTCCTGCGTGACTACCAGTTCCCGCTGCAACTCAATTCCTACACGCGGCGAGTCGACGTGCTGTTGAAGTTCAGCGCGCAGTCGCCGGAGAACGAACGCGAGGCGCAGAGCGATGTCTTCGGGTTGCAAAATGCCTTCAAGGCAGTCACCGGCTATCTGGGCGGATTGAAGGACCAGGATCTGATGGCCAAGAAGGCGGCCGACGAAAAAAGCCTGCAGGAGTTTGTGAACTCCGATCCACAGCGGAAACAGGAATTCGACGATCCGTGGGCGGCGATCGCGAAGGCGGTCGATGTGCAGAAGCAGATTTACAAGCCGCTGTTCTATCTTGACGCCAACGGGGGATTCCGCGGGGACCTGGCGGCGTACGCCCATGCCATCGTGCGTGCTGCCTACGAGAGGCAGAAGCCCAGCAACCAGCGCATTCGCGGTTTCCAGGACACCCAATTGCCGACGATACAGCAGCGGCTTTACTCCACCGCTCCGGTCTACAAGGACCTCGAGCAAGTTGAGCTGGCCGAAAGCCTGGGCGAGATGCGCGACGTGCTGGGCGCAGACAATCCTGATGTGCAGAAGGCACTGGCCGGCAAGACGCCGGATGAGCGGGCCAAGGAAGTAATCGAGGGCACGAAGCTGGAGGACGTCGCGGTGCGCAAGCAGCTGTTTGAAGGCGGCAAGCAAGCCGTTGACGCCAGCACCGATCCGCTGATCGTGATGATGCGCGCCATCGAGCCCGATGCCGCGGCCGTACACAATCAGGACGAAGACCAGGTGCAGTCGGTGCTGCGGCAGAGCGGCGCGAACATCGGCAAGGCGCTGTTTGCACAGAAGGGCTTGAGCGTGCCGCCGGATGCGACCTTCACGCTAAGGCTCAGCTACGGCACGATCGCCGGCTACAAACTCAACGGCCAGGACGTGCCGTGGTTCACCACCATGGGCGGAGCCTACGAGCACGCAGCGCAGCACGGCAGCAAGCCGCCCTACCAGCTTCCGGAAAGCTGGATCAAATACAAGTCGGCGATCAATCTGCAGACGCCATACGACACGGTTTCGACGGCCGACATTATCGGCGGCAACTCGGGAAGTCCGGTGATCAACAAAGCGGGCGAAGTGGTCGGCATCATCTTCGACGGCAACATCGAGTCGCTGGAGTGGAATTTCGAATACAGCGACAAGGTGGCACGCGCCGTGGAAGTTGACAGCCGCTCGATTACCGAGGCGCTGCGCAACATCTATCACGCCGACACGTTGCTGAATGAGCTGATGCCGGCGCAGGTGGGAAGAAAGAAGCTGCAGCGGCTGAGCAGTGGGCAGGCACAACAGCAGTAAGGAATCAGTACGGCGAGAAGCAGAACAGGCGCGATCCAGGTCGCGCCTGTCTTGTTATGAATGGGCTTTGAGAACCTTAGGCTGCCGTGGCCGACTTCTGGCCGGATTCCTGCTTGGAGGGGTCGCTCAGATGTCCACCGCCCTGGTGCATCTCGCGGTAGTGTTTCGGGGTCGCTCCCACCAGCCGGCGGAAGACGCTGGTGAAGTGACTCTGGGTTTCAAATCCCACTTGCGTCGCGATTTCGGCAAGCGGCGTCCGAGTCTGGCGCAGATACTCCTGCGCGCGTTCCACCCTCTGGCGCATCACGTACTGGTGAGGCGTGATGCCTGTGCTCATCTTGAATAGCTTGGAGAAGTAGTACTGGCTCATGCCTACGACTTGCGCGAGTTCGGTCACCGACAAGTCGCGGGCAACGTTCTCGCGGATGTGGCTGAAGACCCGCTGCAGCCGGCGAGGAGGCAGACCTCCTATTACCTCGATCGGCGCCAGCGTGGCGTTGAGATAGGCATTGACTACTTCCTGGGCCTGCTCATCGTGCAAGGAATGCAAGGCCAGCACCAGGACGTTCATGCCTTCCACCTTGGCGCCCACATGGGCGGAATGCGCGTCGCTGCAAAGTGCCGCGCGCACGCCGGGAACGCGATTGGCGGCGACCGAGGCGCCTACGCCTCGACTGCTGATAATGATGCCGCGCTCGGTATCGTGCCGCAGCACCGACAGCGCAACCTGTTCGGCATAATCCGATCGAATCTGGCCTTGTACTGGCGGCGCAGCGTCGATCACTTCGTGACCAGCGGCACTCAGGCCCGCAGCCAGCCGCTGCTTAGCTTCATGTCCCGGTTCATCAGAGGCGATTGCGATTTGCACTGATTTCCCTTCCTTTCAATCTAGGTTGACCCTGGCTAAGCACACCGGCCAGGCGCGTTCGCAAAACGATTTCCAGGGTTGTTTCCTCGGGGCGGCCGGCAAAGTCGTTCCGGCAAGGCGGCAGGGCGGCAAGATCCATTGGCTTCTGACAGGCCGCAATGCCTGGCGATGACAATCGTGACCGCCGGATACATCAGACGAGATGCTTCAGCTGCGTACGTCATAGAAACCGACGGAGACTTGGCGCAGCGACGAGAGGAACTCCCTGCTGATTAGGCCTGGCAACCAACTGGTGGGAATGTGTTCTTGGCCGATTTTCCCCACAAGCAGGCAAGTCGGGAGCGCTTCTTGCCACTTACCGGTTGTGTTTGATGATATTAGATCAGAAAGTTCCAGGAATTTGTCCAAATCCGCCGCTTAAGGTCAATTCTTAACCTTTCTTTACGGAATCGCCGGCTGCTTGACGCGCGATACACTGCTAGGGCGACTGTTGGAGCGGTCGAGTCGGCATCTGGACCGTTGCCACCGCGAACTTCGCCGCAGGTCGCCTTGAAATTCTCCCAGCATTTGCTTTGTGAACTTTCAGTGACTCCTCTGGCCGGTGGTTGCTGAGAGGTTGAGAATAGACAACTGGCGTGTGACGCCGGCTCGGGAATCGGCTGGCGATTAAGCTTTCACAATCCGTGACCCTCAGGCAAAGGAGAGCATTATCGTGAGCGGAAAGAATCCGGCCCCGGGCGGACCAGGAATCGAACCCCGTTGGACCGCGGGTGCGAAGGATGCGGTAGGAACGGCTTACTCCGTGTCGAGTCGCCTCTGGTATACGCTGGCCCGCGGCGTCAATACCGAAATCTACTATCCCACCATCGACACGCCGCAGATTCGCGACGTGCAGTACATGATCAGCGACGGCGAGACCTTCTTCCACGACGAACGCCGCAACACCATCAGCACGATTGAACTGCTGGACCCTGACGCCCTGGGTTTCAAGATCACCAATACCGATCCCGATGGCCGTTACGTTATCGAGAAGCGGATTATCGGCGATCCTCATTTGAACTGCTTGCTGATTCATACCAAGTTCACGCCCGCGCCGGCCTGGCAAGGGCGCCTGCATTTGTATGTCATTTGCGCACCTCACCTGGAGATTGGTGGTTGGCACAACAACGGCGAGGCCGTTCTGGTGAAGGGACGGCGCTTTTTGATCGCCTACCGTGACAATGTCTACATGGCCCTGGGAACGCGGGTCGGTTTCACCAGACTATCCTGCGGCTACGTTGGCACCTCCGATGGCTGGACTGACCTGGCGCACAATCTCCGGATGGACTGGGAGTACGACAGCGCACTGGACGGAAACATAGCGCTGACAGGGAAGATTGACCTCAACCTTGGCAACGAATTTACCCTGGGCCTGGCGTTTGGCCGCAGCCGCCACAGCGCCGGCGCCACCTTGTTCCAATCGCTGTGTATCCCCTTTGAACAGAATCTGAAGAGCTTCATCGAGCAGTGGCACCGCACTCGCCGGCGGCTTGCTATCGTCGACATGAACCGCAGCAAGATCTCCGACGGCGCTTCTTCGCTCTTCGCTCGCAGCATCAACCTCCTGCTGGCGCACGAGGACAAACTCTATCCCGGAGCGATGATCGCCAGCCTCAGCATTCCTTGGGGAGAAGACAAAAGCGATGACGAACTGGGTGGCTATCACCTGGTATGGACCCGCGACATGGTTCATGCCACCGGCGCCCTGATGGCTGCTGGTGACACGACTACGCCGTTACGCGCCATGATTTATCTCGCCATCGCCCAAGGCGAAGATGGAGGCTTCTTCCAGAACTTCTGGATCGATGGCCGTCCCTACTGGACTGGCGTTCAACTGGACGAAGTATCCTTCCCCATCATCCTGGCCTGGCGGCTGTGGAAGGCCAAAGCGCTGGGCGAGTTCGATCCTTACGCCACCGTCATTCGCGCCTGCGGGTATCTGATCCGCAAAGGTCCCGCCACGCGCGAGGAGCGCTGGGAGGAAAACGGCGGTTATTCGCCGTCCACGCTCGCCAGCAACATCGCAGCGCTGATCTGTGCCGCTGATATGCTGGAAGCGCGCGGCGATCATGGTACGGCTGACTTCGTGCGCACCTACGCCGACTTTCTGGAGTCGCACGTTGAGAAATGGACGGTGACCAATCAAGGAATGCTGTTGCCCGGCGTGAAGCGGCACTACATTCGCATCAATCCCGCCGTCAGCCAGGAAGGTGCAGTTGGCGATGAAGATCCGGACAAGGGCGAAATCGTTTTGGCCAATCAGAAGCCTGGCGAGCGCTACAAATATCCCGCCAATGAAATTGTCGATCACGGCTTCCTCGAATTGGTGCGCTTCGGCATTCGCCGCCCGAATGATCCGCTCATCACAGACTCGCTCAAGGTGATCGATGCGGTTCTGAAGATCGAGACACCCTTCGGCCCATGCTGGAAGCGATACAACCATGATGGCTACGGTCAGCGCGCTGACGGAACGTCGTTTAAGGGGTGGGGCGTTGGCCACGCGTGGCCGTTGCTGATGCTCGAACGCGCCACCTACGAACTGGCAGCGGGCAGGAATATCGACATCTATTTGCGTGCGGCGGAAGGCTTCGCTACCGGCATTGGGTTGTTCCCCGAGCAGATCTGGGATCTCCCGGATATTCCCGAGCAGCATATGTTTTTCGGTCAGTCCACTGGCGCGGCGATTCCGCTTTTGTGGGCGCACGCCGAGTATGTGCGATTGCTGCGCTCGATGGTGGACAACAAGGTCTTCGATTGCATCGATCCGGTATTTCAGCGCTATTGCAACGATAATCCCCGTCGACTAATCGAAGTGTGGAAGATCAATCGCCAGGTGCAAAAAGTGCCGGCGGGAGCTTTGTTGCGCGTGGTGGCGTCTTCGCCGTTTGTACTGCACTGGTCCGATGACGAATGGAGAACGCCGCGGGATACCACTTCAACCCCGACGTCTTTGGGCATCGAATACGTTGATATTCAAGTCGACGCCGCACAGAAAGATCCACTGCGCTTCACTTTCAACTGGCCGGTGGACAATCAGTGGCAAGGCAAGGACTACGCTGTCGAGGTTGAGCAGCCCGCGAAAAGTGCGACCGGAACGACCGTGGGGAAATCTGTTAGCGCGTAAGCAGAAGGGCACGACTTCATAGGCTGCTAAAAAGTCTGTGTTGCAATGCCTCGGTACCAGGGCACGGCTTCAGTGTCTGCGTGAGTGCAGGTTTTTGTTTATGGCAGTGGAATAGGAACCGCAACAAACGAGCGCCGTAGGCGCGGCCATAACTTAGCCCAGGACGGAGCGCAGCGGAGTCCTGGGTACGGTGGGAAATTTTACGAGCCGCGTAGCGGCGACAGAGTTCTCACACAGATACTTCAGTCGTGCCGATAAGCGTTCCCTTTGTTAGTTGTCATCCCGAGGAGGGCTTCAGCCCGACGAGGGATCTGCGGTTTGTCCGTGGGGAAACAGTACACTGGAGCCTCGCTGATCACTCGTCACGACGAATGCGTAGATAGCCGTCCCGCCACAGGCGTGACGAAACATAATTCTTGAGTCCCTTTAGGGACGGCACAATCCGAACGAAAGGCGGCCCTCATTGAGCCCGACCGGCGTTTCCGTCCAAGACAAACAATCCGCCGCAAACACTGCGCAGCTCGAACTCCTCTGCATCAACACCATTCGCACTCTCGCTATGGATGCCGTGCAGAAGGCCAACAGCGGCCATCCCGGCACGCCTATGGCCCTGGCGCCGCTGGCCTTCACGCTCTGGGATCGTTACCTCCGGCATAACCCGCGCCACCCGAAGTGGCCGGGCCGCGATCGCTTCATCCTCTCCAACGGTCACGCCTGCATGCTGCTCTACGCCATGCTGCATCTGACCGGCTACGACATGTCGCTCGACGACATCAAGCAGTTCCGCCAGTTCGAGTCGAAGACCCCCGGCCATCCTGAGTACAATCACGTCCCCGGCCTCGAAGTCACCACCGGTCCGCTCGGCCAGGGTGTGGCGAACTCCGTCGGCATGGCCATTGCGCAACGCTGGCTGGCGGCCAAATTCAACAAGGGCGATTACAAGCCCTTCGACTATCGCATCTACGCCTTCTGCGGCGACGGCGATCTGGAGGAAGGCGTCAGCAACGAGGCTGCTTCCATCGCCGGACATCTCGGCCTCGCCAACCTCATCTGGTTTTACGATAACAATCACATCTCCATCGAGGGTCCTACCGCGCTGGCCTTCAGTGACGACGTGGCCACGCGCTTCCGCGGCTGGCATTGGAACGTCCTGCATGTCGCTGATGTGAACGATCTGGATCTCCTCGACGTCGCCATCCGCGCCGCGCAGCGCGAAGAGTTTCGCCCCACGCTCGTCATCGTCGACTCGCACATCGGCTACGGCTCGCCCAATCGCCAGGACACCAAGGAAGCGCACGGCGAAGCTCTCGGCGAAGAAGAAGTTCGCCTCACCAAGATCGCTTATGGCTGGCCGCCCGACGCGCACTTCCTCGTTCCCGATGAAGTTCGCGAGCACATGACCAACGGATCGGTCGACCGCGGCGCCAAGTGGGAGCAGGAGTGGAACGCAAACCTCAAGAAGTGGGGTGACGCGAATCCCGACCTTGCGAAGACGTGGCAGCAGATGTCGAAACATGAGCTGCCCGATGGATGGGACAAGGACATTCCGTCGTTTCCGACCGACGCAAAAGGTATGGGAACCCGCGAATCGAGTGCGAAGGTCCAGAATGCAATTGCGGCCAAGGTTCCGTGGCTGCTCGGCGGTTCGGCCGATCTCTATCCCTCCACCAGGACGCTGATCAAGGACGGCGGCGACTTCGAGAAGGGTAACTACGGCGCGCGCAACTTCCACTTCGGCATCCGCGAACACAGCATGGGGTCGATCATCAGCGGTATGGCGCTGTCGGATCTGCGTCCTTACGGCGCGACCTT
>JASHXK010000614.1 GCA_030043575.1 Terriglobales bacterium | reverse complement strand
AGCCAGACTGATGCGAATGGCGTCGAAATCGGCGATCGGATTTCCGAGATCAAATGGACTCGAGCGATACATGTTTAGTCCTCAGATTCTTTGAAGGGGCGCGCCTTCAGGCGTGCCGTTACGTTTCTTTTTGTCTGGCTTCAGCCGCTGAGGGCATCTCCCTCAGGGCCTGAAGGCCAGCTCTTGAATCACCTTCTGGGCGCGGCTGAAGGCCGTGCCCTTTCAAACCGTTAGTCGGCCGCGACGGGCGCTTCCGGAGCCACCAGTAGCTTATTTCGCTCGCCGGTCTTGATCAGCTCCACGTCGAGGCACAGCGACTGCAATTCGCGAATCAATACGTTGAACGATTCAGGTACGCCTGGCTCAATGGCCGCTTCGCCTTTGACGATGGCCTCGTAAATCTTGGTGCGGCCATAAACGTCATCGGACTTCGCGGTGAGCAGTTCCTGCAGAATGTACGCGGCGCCATACGCTTCCAGCGCCCACACTTCCATTTCGCCAAAGCGCTGGCCACCGAACTGAGCCTTGCCGCCCAGCGGCTGCTGGGTAATCAGCGAGTATGGCCCGATGGAACGCGCGTGGATCTTGTCATCGACCAGGTGCGACAGTTTGAGCATGTAGATATAACCGACCGTTACCGGCTGCTCGAATTTCTCGCCCGTCATGCCGTCGTAGAGATAAGCCTTGCCCGAAGTCGGCAGGTCGCCTTCTTCCAGCAGCGACTTGATCTCGCCTTCCTTGGACCCGTCGAACACCGGTGAGCCGAAGTAGACGCCATCTTTCATGCCGTCGGCTACACGCTCGAGCGTTTCATCGTCGAGTGCCACGATATCGTCGACAAACGGCGTCTCCTTGAACAACTTCTTCAGCTCCTTGCGTAGGTGCTCGGCCTTGGAGTTTTCCTTCAGCAACTCCCCAATCTTCTGGCCGAGCGCGAATCCGGCCCAGCCGAGATGCGTCTCCAGAATCTGGCCGACGTTCATACGGCTTGGCACACCGAGCGGGTTCAGGACAATCTCGACTGGCGTTCCGTCCTCGAGGTACGGCATGTCCTCTTCGGGCAGAATGCGCGCGATGACGCCCTTGTTACCGTGGCGGCCAGCCATCTTGTCGCCCACGCTCAGCTTGCGCTTCATAGCGATGTAAACCTTTACCAGCTTGATGACGCCGGGAGGCAGCTCATCGCCCTTCTGCAGCTTTTCGACTTTCTCGCGGACAATCTTGCGCAGCACGTCGATCTGGCGCGAGGTCATCTCCTCGATTTCGTCGATCTGCTCGTTGATGCGCGGGTCTTTGTCGGCGAACTTGATGCGCTTCAGGTTGCGGGTCGAGATGCGCTCAATCGTGTCGCGATCGAGAATCACGCCCTTGGTGAGCAGACGCTTGTTAGTGCGCTCGTCGTGCAGATCGGCAAGAACTTCTTTGCCGCCGAGTAGAGCTTCCAGGCGCTTCAAGCGCTCGTCGGTAAGGATTCGGATCTCGTCCGCCAGGTTTTTTTCCAGCTTGGCCACCTGCTCGGACTCGATGAACTTGGCGCGCTCGTCCTTCTCCTGACCCTTGCGGGAGAAGATTTTCACATCGACCACCGTACCCTCGATACCCGGTGGACAGGTGAGCGATGCGTCGCGCACGTCACCCGCCTTTTCTCCGAAGATCGCGCGCAGCAGCTTCTCTTCCGGCGTGAGTTGCGTCTCGCCCTTGGGTGTGACCTTGCCGACCAGAATGTCGCCGGCCTTGACGGTCGCGCCGATGCGGATAATGCCGCTCTCGTCGAGGTCGCGCAGCGCCGACTCGCTGACGTTGGGAATGTCGCGCGTGACTTCTTCCGGACCGAGCTTGGTATCGCGAGCCTCAATTTCGAACTCCTCGATGTGAACGGAGGTGTAATAGTCCTCCTTCACCATCTTTTCGGAGACCAGGATCGCGTCCTCGAAGTTGTAACCGCGCCACGGCATGAACGCCACAAGCACGTTGCGCCCCAAGGCCAGCTCGCCCATGTCGGTACAGGGACCGTCTGCGATCACCTGCCCCTTGGCGACGCGCTGATCCTTCTTCACGATCGGGCGCTGGTTGATGCAGGTGTTCTGATTCGAGCGCTTGAACTTGGTGAGCTGATAAATATCGCTGCCCACCTCGCGTGAGAGCTGCATCGGATGATGCTCGCCTTCCACGCGCACGATGATGCGCTCGGAGTCGACTGAATCAACAATCCCGCCACGGCGAGCCAGAACCACTGCGCCAGAGTCGCGCGCCGTAACCCCTTCCATTCCCGTGCCGACCAGCGGCGCCTGCGCGCGCAGCAACGGGACCGACTGCCGCTGCATGTTCGCGCCCATCAGAGCACGATTCGCGTCGTCATGTTCCAGGAACGGCACCAGGGAGGCGGCCACCGAAACGAGTTGCTTGGGGCTGACGTCGATGTAATCAACCTCGTCCCGGCTGACCAGCACAAAGTTGCCAGACTTGCGGGCATTGACCAGCTCCTGAACGATCCGTCCCTTGTCATCGATTTCGGCGTTTGCCTGAGCGATGACGTGACGATCTTCCTCCCAAGCCGACAGGTAGAAGGAGTACGGCTCGAAGTCAATCGGCTTCTTGCGCCGCTCTTTCAGGTCGCTGTTGATCTTGACGATCTCAGCCTTTTCCGCATGATCGCCGACACGGTACTCGCTATCGCCGGCGTTCACTACGCTGAGGAAGTCAAGTACGCGTCCGTTTTTCACCTTGCGATACGGCGACTCGATGAAGCCGTAGTCGTTGATGCGGGCATAGCAGCTCAGCGAGGAAATCAGACCGATGTTCGGACCTTCCGGCGTCTCAATCGGGCAGATACGCCCGTAGTGTGTTGGGTGAACGTCGCGAACCTCGAATCCAGCGCGCTCGCGCGACAGACCGCCCGGTCCCAGAGCTGACAGGCGGCGCTTGTGGGTGATCTCCGACAGCGGATTGGTCTGATCCATGAACTGCGACAGCTGCGAGGAGCCGAAGAACTCGCGGATCGCTGCCATGACGGGCTTGGCATTGAC
>JASHXK010000613.1 GCA_030043575.1 Terriglobales bacterium | reverse complement strand
GCATCGCGATGATCCAGGCGGCGCATTGCGTTGAAGGTGTGCGTGGCGTGCCGCGCGCCGGCGCAGACACCGGCAACCGCCTGCTCCAAGGTGGCGTTCGAGTGCCCGATGCTGACACAGATGCCGCGGGCCGCCGCATCACGGATCAGTTCCAACGCCCCCGCCAGTTCGGGTGCTATCGTCAGCATGGAGACCTGACCGCCGGCTGCCTCCCACATTCGATCGAAGATATGCTGCGAGGCTCGTTGCAGATAAAGTGGCGAATGCACGCCGCGGCGGGCATGGCTGAGGAACGGCCCTTCGAGATGGATTCCCAGTGGGCGTGCGCGATCGCCCTTTTGACGACCTGCTTTCGCAGCCACAGTCAGCGCTTCCAGAGCAAGTAAGGTTGGATCTATAGGCGCAGTCACCGTCGTCGGGCAATAGCTGGTGACGCCGTGACGCACCATCAGCCGCTCGATCGCGGCCACTCCTTCCTCGGACGCGCTCATCACGTCGTACCCGGCTGCGCCGTGGATGTGGATGTCGATCAGACCAGGGGTGAGAATTGCATCGCCAAAATCGGTCACTCGTGCGTTCGCAGAAACCGTAAAGTCTTTTCGTTTAGTGACGGCAGAGATAATGCCGTCTTCGATGATGAGGGCAGCGTCCTCGATCCGCTCCAGCGGCGTGAGCAATTGCCGAGCTGTGAGGACGAGGGTCAGGTCTCACCGCCAGGATTTCCGGCCAAGGGAATTCTAGTCCTCGCGGGATGACAATCTCGGCGAAACATGCTCTAGTAAGGGCGATAGCAAGGACGCTGATTGCTGGCCGTTAATTGCTGGCTTATGGACTTCGATCAACTGGAGACGTTCCTGGAGGTGGCGCGACTGAGCAGCTTCTCGCGCGCTGCCGAGCGGCGTTTCCGCACTCAGCCGGCCATCTCGGCGCAAATCCGCGCGCTGGAAGAGGAAGTGGGCGCACGCCTGCTCGATCGCAGTGGCGGCAAGGTCTCCCTCACTGCCGCAGGTAAGGTCTTCCAGCGGTATGCCGAGGATACGCTGGAGCAGCGCCGCGTCGTCCTCATCTCACTGGCGGAGATGCAGCGCGTGCCGCGCGGTGAGATCGTAGTCGGCGCCAACGAAGGCACCTGCCTGCACATCCTGCCCGAGGTTTTCGCCGAGTTCAAACGCCAGTACCCCAATGTGGGAGTCGGCATCAAGCGCCTGGAACACAACAAGACGCTCGAAGCCATCATGGACAACTCCTGCGATTTCGGCATCGTCTCCCTGCCCGTGAATGACAAGCGCCTGACGGTGGTTCCTATCCATCGCGATGAACTCATCGTGATTACTCCGCCCGATCATCTGCTGGCTAACCACGACAAGGCGACCATCGCGGAAGTCGTGGAATTTCCTCTCTTGCTACCCAAAGTTGGCCGCACGCGCGACGCGCTCGAAAATCTGTTCCATGAAGAACGGCTCAAGCCGACGATTTCCATGGAACTGGACTCCAGCGAGCTGTTGAAGCGTTTTGTCGCGGTGGGGGTGGGCGTGGGGTTCATCGCCCACTCCAATGTCGTGGAGGATCTGCAGGCGAAGGTACTGGCTGCCGTAACTCTGGCTGATGCCAGCATTCAGCGCGATCTGGCGCTGGTCTTTCGCAAGGACAAAGCTCTCAGCCGCGCCGCCCTGGCGTTCATCGATATCGCCGTTAAGCTGAAGACAGCGGGATCGGCGGTTAACGCCGGATAGTTTTGTGCCAGTTCTGGTCTACGCTTCTCGCATCCCACAATGTGGCATATCCGTCACTGGTTCAATTGTTCGCTTATCTCACCACCGGTGATTGTCCTGTGCTCCTACATTGTGGTACTCCAGTCAAAACGCCGAGGAAGCTGACAACATAACCTTCCCTCAAATATTAATTTCTGATTTCAACTTTCCTTTCCTCCGAATGTGTTATTTTGAAAATTTGCTAATCGACTTGCTCTTGCCGGAGGCACTCACAAATTGTCTAAAGACATGGTCCCCAAACGTATCTTTCTGACGAAAGGCGTTGGGAAGCACAAGGAGCGGCTCACCTCATTTGAGCTGGCATTGCGCGATGCCGGAATTGCAGCACAGAATCTGGTTCGCGTTTCTTCCATTTTTCCGCCCAACTGCAAACTCATCCCACGCAAAGACGGCCTGAAGTATCTCTCGGCCGGAGAAGTCACCTTCGCCGTGGTGGCGGAGAATTCCACGCGCGAGCCGCATCGTCTGGTCGCTTCCAGTATCGGCGTGGCCATTCCGGCCGATCGCAGCACCTACGGTTACTTGAGCGAGCACCACTCCTTCGGTGAGACCGATGACGTCGCCGGCGACTACGCGGAAGAACTCGCAGCCGAGATGCTGGCGACGACGCTCGACGTGGAGTTCGATGCCGATAAGTCTTGGGACGAGAAGAAAGAAGTCTACCGGCTGTCGAACAAGATCGTGCGCACGGCCAACATCACGCAAAGCGCGGTCGGCGACAAGCGCGGCCTATGGACCACGGTCATCGCCGCCGCGATATTGATCTTCGAGTAAAGCGCACCTAGCGCCGGTACTCCGTCGGTTGCGGACCTTTTTCCAGTGTCTCGCGATTCCAGATCAACCCTTCGCGGCCGTAATTGGCCATTTCGAAATCCTGCGTCAGTTCCAGCGCGTCAACCGGACAGGCGTCCTCGCACAGCCCGCAAAACATGCATCGGCTCAAATCGTAGGTGAATTCGGTGAGCTCTTTGCGGCGGGTCTTCTCGTTGCGCTGGCTGCCGACGATGATCAGGTTCTCAGGACAAGCCAACGCGCACAGATCGCAGGCGATACAGAGCGTCTCGTTGGTCTCGGGATGGTTGTTGAGGCGCGGCGCTCCGCGGTAGCGCTCGGCCACCTGCGGTCGCTGCAGCGGATACTGCTCGGTATAGACGCACTTCGGATCCTGGTTGCGGAAGGTGACCTTCAGCCCCTTGATCAGATCCACGAACAGCATTTTGCGAAGAACGGTGTTCATCCTCGCGCCCCGATGGGATGCAGTGTAGCACACCGGAAAAAGACCGGCGGGTGCTGATTATCTCTTCGCTGGCGTTTAGCCTTTGATCGCCAAGCGAGCTGCCGGCACCGCGCTGGCGCATTCACGTCGTCTACCGCTTGGGCGGTTCAATTGCCTCTGACGACCCTTGCGGATTCGCTCCGTTACTGTCTGCCGGCGGCGGCGCGCTCACCGAACTTCCCTTCTTACAGATCGATGAAACAGCCCTGACCTCCGAGGCCTGCATACCGTTGGCTAAATGGTTGGCCGTGTCATCAGCCTGGCTCGCCTGATTCTCAATGCCGCTGATCTCGACCTCGCGGCCGACCATCGAACGCAATGTGGCATCGTCGCCGCTGACCTGATACTGCATTCCATTCTGATCGGTGAGCGTGTAATTGCCTGGCGAGCCGCTCAGGCAGCCGCGGATCACCGTCTGCGACGCCGGCGCGGAGGTGGTCGTTACATCCGGGTTCTGGTATTGCGCGCTGCTGGCCGTACGGTTGCTCTGCAAATCTTGGCCGGATGCAGTCTTGCCTCCCATCTCCTGGGCCAGTGCGAGCGTTGAAGCCAGCATAGCGATCGCGAACATCCACAACACACGCTTCATGTTCCCTCCTTAGCTCTCAATAGTTGGAGCGGAGTCAGGGTCAGAGGGGTTGCAAGTGGCACGACTGATATACGAGCAGTCAATCTCGGACCGGAGGCGCCCGATTGATGGGACCGTTGCTAAAAATATTGCCGCAATTGCCCGAAGCTGCCGACCTGAAGCAGGCGTCCATTGCCGATCTCAGGCTGAAGCTCGGCGCGCTCCAGCATCCAAGTGTTGCGGTGCGGGACGAACACCGCGTGCAGGCCGGCCTCCAGCGCAGGGTTGATGTCGGAGTTGGGGCTGTTGCCGATCATCCAGGTCTGCTCGCGTACCAAGCCATATTTTTCGACCAGCGAGCTATAAGCCCGCGCGTTCTTCTCAGCGACCACTTCGATGGCAGTGAAATGTTCCTTCAGGCCGGAGCGCTCGAATTTGCCGGTCTGTTCGGTGAAGTTACCCTTGGTCACGACGAAGAGGTGGTGCCGCTGTGCCAACTCGGCCAAGGTTTCGGGAACATCAGGCAGCAATTCCATCGGATGTTCAGCGATGGCGTAGGCGATGCCGTGAATGGCCTCATGCAGCGCGGGTGTGAGCGGCTCGACCGACAGTTGCTCGAAGCACTTCACCAGTGCCAGCGCGAAGCTATGCATGCCGTAGCCATGCTGGCGGATGTTCTCTCGCTCGACTTCGTATAGAACCTCGCGCACCTCATCGGGTGTGTATTCGTGATGATTGAGGAACGAAATAAAGTTGGCGATGGCGCGCTCAAAGTAGATATTGTTTTCCCACAGCGTGTCGTCGGCATCGATGAGCAGGTTCTGACCGGGCGGAAGACGGTGCGGGGCAGACATAATCGAATTGTTGTCCTCTCGTGTCATTACTTGAAAGGGCTGACAATATGAATGCCGTCGAAGCTGCGGGCATCTTGCATGTTTTCGGTTAGTAATACGCCGCAGCCGGCCTGTGTAGCCGCGCGTAATATCAGCGCGTCCCAGAAGGAAATTCGGTGAAGACGGTGCAGGTCGACTGCACCCAACACGTCGTGCACATCCATTTTGGCTACATCGAACTCGGCGAAGAGCTCAACCTTGCGGCGCGCAACTGCGGCATCAAGACGCAGCTTGCGGGTAGCAGCCGCGAAACATTCTTGAAGCACCTGTATCGAAAGCACGCCGGTTCGCTCGCGCCGATGTTCGGCGAGCAATGCCAGCGCTTGTCGTTGTTTTGCCGGGGAGTCCTTATAGTCGGTGTAGATGAGAACGCTCGTGTCGATGAAGCTACGAACGCTCATGAATCTCATCCCGGTTGAAGCGCCAGCCTCGAGAATGTCCACGGCCGGAAAGGCGTTGCAACTCCTCGATGCTACGTTCCGCGTCATCGCTGCCGGCGATCGATTCCAGATAGTCGCGAATGAGCTGATTCAGGCTCTTGCCAAGGGCCTCGGCTTTCTTGCGAGCCCGGGCGACCAGCTGCTCATCAACAGAAAGAGTCACATTCATATCCACAGGTCATGTGCGCACAGGTTACGTGTCAATCTCTTATTGTCCCGCTCCGTGTTCGCCCATCAGGCTGGCCGGCGGAGCGGGGATGGCGATGTCCACGTTGGTCACCGGCCCGAGCGAGCTCAGCGGCTTGTCGAAGTCCGCGTCATTGCCCACCACCAGCACCGCCAGCTGATTCTTGTGGACGTACTTGTGCGCGACGCGCGCCACGTCCTCGGCCGTCACCTTTTCGACCCCGTGGCGATACTTCTCCAGGAAATCCGGCGGGTAGTGGTAAAACTCGTACGCCATCTTCTCGCGCAGAACTTTCTCCGGGGTGTCGAACTGGAAGATGAACGAGTTCAGGATGCTGTCTTTGGCGCGCTTCAGCTCCTCGGGCGTCGCTGGATTGCTGAGCAGACCGTCGATCTCGGTATCCAGGCCCTGAATGCCTTCCACAGTGGTGCTGCTCTTAGTCTGCATCTCGATGTTGGTCAAACCAGGATGATTCCAACCAAAGCCAACGCCGCCGCCAACGGCATAGGCTAGACCTCTGGCTGAGCGTAGGTTGTTGAACAGCCGCGAGGAGAATCCGCCGCCGAAGATTTCGTTCATCACGCTCACCGCGTAGTAATCCGGATTGCTGCGCTCGATGCCAAGATCGAGCATGGTGATCGTGCTCTGATTGACGTCGCTCTTTTGGATAAAGTAATACCCCGGCTTAGGCTGGGTGAATTTCACATCTGGCGTGTGCGCCTGTGGCCCTTTGGCCCACGACTGGAACGCTGCACGCAGCTTGGCTTCCATCGCCTTGGGATCGAAGTCGCCTGAGATGCCGAAGATGATGTTGTTGGGGTAAACGTACTGCTGATGCCAATTCAGCAGGTCCTGGCGCGTGACCGCGGCAACGGTCGCATACTCCGGCACACGCGCATACGGATTGTCTTTGCCAAAGGCGATGATGAGGTTCTCGCGATGAACGATTTCGCCGACATCGTCATTGCGGCGCGCGATCGCGGTGTAGCCCTGTTGCTTGGCGAGCACGAGTTTGTCTTCGCGGAACTCGGGATGGTGCAGCAGGTCCAGGTATAAGTCGAAGACGGCATCGAAGTCGCCTTTCAGGCAGTTCAGAGAAATCGTGGTCGAATCGGACTGATTGTCAGTCTCGATCTTGGCGGCGCGCGCCTCGAGGAAATCGTCCATCTGATCGCCGGTTTGCGTCTTAGTCCCACCGGTGCGCCACACATCGCCGTAGAGATCGGTAAGACCAGCTTTGTCTGCCGGCTCAGAAATCGAGCCGCCGCGAATTCGAGCCACCGCGCTGATCAGAGGCAACTCGTGATCCGGGTGGAGAAAGATCACCATGCCGTTGGCGAGTTGAATACGTGTCGGCGGCGGCGGCGTGAACGCCGGCAGCGGCGGCGCCTGGATTTTGTTCCAGGGAGTGGGTTGTTGCGCGGGGGCGAGGGTTCCGAACAGCAGAATGAGTATCAGCGCGAGGGGAAAGCATATCCCTCGCGAGCTGAAGCTCACCCGTGGTGACAATATCGCGGGGGTAGGTCTATTGGCGAAAAGCATACGCGCCGCGTATCTGAAGCTGTCATCACGAGCGAAGCGAGGGAGCTGCTGTTCCCCGGCAGTGGAGGAATGCAACCTGAGCGCGTTCATTGCTCCCCTCCTTGGCTTGCCGGGGCGCCGGCAGTTGAGCGCGCTTGTGTCTCGATAATCCCTATCGTGCGATTCGTATCGCTGAAGACCTGGTTCGAGACACGGCGGATGTCGGCCTTCGTCACCTTGTCTACGCGATCGAGGTAGCGAAACAATTCGCGCCAGTCGCCATAGCGCGTCTGGTAGGTCGCCAGGTTTTCGGCCAATCCCTCATTGCTGGCCAGACCGCGGATCAGATCGGCCTTGGTTCGAGTCTTGAACATCTGCAGTTCTTCGTCGCTGACATCTTGCGTCTTGAGCTTTTGAATCTCTTCGGCGAAGGCCTTCTGCATCTCAGCCGGCGTGTGGCCGGGAAGCGGGACCGCGTAGAACGCAAACAGGTGGGCGTACTTGATGCCCGGAAACCCAGTGAAGCCGGCGGCGAAAGCCGCAATCTGTTTGTCGCGCACCAGCGAGCGATACAGCCGCGAAGTGCGGCCATTCGACAAAATGTCGGAGATCGCGTCATAGACTACGTCGTCCGGAGCCAGATAACTGGGGCGATGGTAACCCTCCAGATAGAACGGCTGCGATGGATCCTGCAGCGTTACCTCGCGAACCGAATTCTGCGGTGGTTCGATGGTGTGATTCTCTTCCGGCTTGGGCGCGGCCGATAGCTGGTTGAAGTACGGCTCGATGATGGGAAATACCTTGTCGGGATCGAGATCGCCCACCAGCCCAATCACCATGTTGCTGGGGACGTAGTAATGGTGGTAGAAGTTCTGCGCCTCGGTGGCGGAGAAGCTTTCGAGATCGGAGGCGTAGCCAATGGTAGGGCGATGATAGGGATTCGCCATGAAGGCGGTGCCGAGAAACTGCTCGACCAGCCGGCCGGTGGGGCGGCTGTCGGTGCGCATGCGGCGCTCTTCCATCACCACGCTGCGCTCCGTGTAGAACTGGCGAAAGACCGGATTCTTCATGCGGTCCGATTCCAGCGCCGCCCACAGCTCGATCTGATTCGAGGGCAGCGAGTACATATAGGCAGTCTCGTCATAGTTGGTAAAGGCGTTGACACCAACCCCGCCGTGCTCCTCGATCACCTGCCCGAATTGATTCTTGATGACGTACTGGTCGGCCTCTTTGATGGCGTCCTGCCATGCCTGTTTCAGCTGCGCCAGCTTCTGCGGATCCTGCCCCACGCGCTTGATGCGCTCGGCGTCGTAGGCAGCGTAGGTCTGCTCCACTTTTTCCAGCGCCGGCTTCTCTTTGGCATAGTCGGTGGTGCCGATGTCGGGCGTGCCTTTGAAGGCCATGTGCTCCATCATGTGCGCGATGCCGGTCTCGTTCAGCGGATCCTGCGCCGAGCCGGCATCAACCATGGTGAAGAACGAAAAGACCGGCGCCTCAGGACGACGCCATAAGACGATGGTCAAGCCGTTGTCCAGCTTCTTCACGGTTACGTTCTTCTCATACTGCGATGGATCGAACGAGTTGGTTGAGGTCGATTGCGCCGCAGCCGCTGATGAGGCAGACGGCGGATTCTGCGCGCATAACGGCAGTGCCGAGGCGAGCACGAGCAAGCCGAGGAGCCGAGTAAAGCGGTACTTCATTCTGCCTCCAGGAGCAGCAGAGCTGAGAAAACACGAAATTAAAACGTTACGCAGTGAGGGACGAGTAAGTCAAACGAAGGCGAGCGGGGTGGTGAGTCATGTTGAACTGTCTAGTTATCTCTTAGGGTGGCGCACGCCTTTCAGGCTGCTGAAAAAGTCAAAAGCAGATACGTCGTCGGACTAAAGTCCTCCTCGGGATGACAAAATAAAGAGTGGGAACGACGCAGCTAAAGCTGAGCCCCTTCAAACCACGTCAAAAAACCGGGTTTTCCAGCAGCCGATCAAAGCATGCTCCACCCCACGTTCATTCCAATCTGTACCACCGCTAAAGCAGGAATCAGTGGCTCGGCGGAAGCTCTACCGCGAACGAGTTGTGTTCCGGCAGGCGCAGGATGTGCGGCGTGACAACCACCAGCAATTCATCCTGCGTGACATTCTTGGTGTGCACTGTCGCGCCGTAGCCTAGGCCCGGGATTTGCCCGAGGTAGGGGTAGCCATTGATGCTCAGGCTGTCATCCATGTCGATCATGCCGGTAATTACGCTGGATTCGCCATTCTTCACCGTGATGTTCCCGCTGTACTCGCGGTTGTTGATGATGGGAATACCGTTGTTCGTCGTGGTGCCCAGCGAACGAAGCTGCAACTCGAACTTCATGCTGACCGACTGGTCACCGCTAATAAGCGGCGTGGTCTTCAGGATCACTCCCAGATCTTCATAATTGACTGAGGGAACCGGCGCGATGTAACTGCTATTGCCGATGACCGAGGCAATCGACGAAGAGTTGTAGATGGGAGCAAAGGTAGCGTTGACGATGGGGTAGCGCTCGCCAATTTTCATGGTTGCCGGATCATTGTGCGAGGCACGCAACTGGACGTGCTCCAGGTCGCGGATATCCGAGCTATTCAGGCTGGCGGTCGG
The DNA here is from genome assembly GCA_030043575.1 of Terriglobales bacterium. GTDB lineage: Bacteria > Acidobacteriota > Terriglobia > Terriglobales > Acidobacteriaceae > Bog-257. The sequence goes on along the minus strand of JASHXK010000613.1, from coordinate 6,908 downwards.
CGTCACCCCCTGTCCACCGGCATTCAGGCCAAACAAGGTTACGCCGCCACCGAAGATCACGAACGGGGTGGTCAGAACAGAACTGGTGCTGGAGTTCTGCAGCTGTGACAGCAGTGCTGAAACAGCCGTGGAGTTTGCCTGATTGATGCCGCCAGACGAGATCAGCTGATTGACGAGATTCTGCGCGCTTGGCGCCAGCGTCGCCAGGAGCGCCGGCGAAATATTGAACATCGTGAACTGGGTCGGCAGCGCCGTGCCCAGCGAGCGCGCGAAGCTGGTGCTGACGGCGAACACGCGAATGTCGAGCAGCACTTCCGGCCGGCCGGTCGTCAGGCTGCGAATCAGTTGATCGGCAGCGTCCAACACCGGCAGCTCCGCGCGTATGGAGATTGCCGACTGCGATTTGTTCAAGGAGATGAAGCGCAGGTTCAGCAATACCCGCAGCGAGTTGCTCATCTCGGTGAGCTGCTGGTCGTTTAGATCGGGGAGGTAGAAGGTACGCAGGCCCATGCGCTCGAAGTTGCGATGGTTTTCCACCGTGTCGGCCAGCAGGAAAATCTGCTTGGGCGCCAGCGCTACCCAGAATGTCTTGGTGACCTCGTTGGCCGCTTGCATGGCGGTGGCGAAATTCACGTTCTGAATGTCGTAGCGCACATGCAAGTTCTTGACCGAGTCGTCGAACTCCGCGGTGATCCCGTAAGTGCGCGCCACTTCCGTGAGCAGCGCTCTCGAATCGCCGCGGAAGTGGAAGTCCTGATGTTTGGGATCGGGCTGCAACTCGATGGGAAGAGACTGCTCGACCACGCTGACTTTCTGCGCCGTCTGCTCCGGCTCGGGCAGGGAGTCGCGCAGCCGCTGCATCGCGTAATCGTTTGACGGGTCGTAGTCGAGCGCTCGCCGAAAGTCGGCCATAGCCATAATCTCATTGTTCTTCTGCATGGCCTGGTTGCCCTGTTTCAGCGCCAGCAGAGCCAGCTGCTGGCGCACGAACTCTCGCGCCGTCACGTAGGTCACATTGCGCGGATCGAGCTCCGAGGCGCTGGAGAATTTGGTGAAGGCCGCATCCAGATGGCCTTTCGACTTCAACTTCATGCCTGCCTGAAATTGGCGCTTGGCTTCGGCGGCCTCGCGAGGAGTTACGGTCGGCAGAATCGGTGTTCCCGGAGGAGCGCTGGAGACGCCGCCAACTGAATTAGCAGCCGGCTGTTGCGCGGCTGCGGCAGTGCCCGAGACCTGTCCGGCCGGTGGTGTCTGCGAATTCGGCTGAGAAGCCGGAGCGGCTGGCATGATGGTCGATCCACGCTGAAACTCTTGGCCTTCGGGATGCGCCTGGGTTGTAGCTTGAGAACTTGGCGTGGCGGCTGCAGCCTCGGGCGCGGCAGTTTGCTGTGCGGCCAGCAAACTCGCCGTAACCAGGGTCACCAACATCGAGGCGAAGAGCCGCATGTACAGCGATTGTAAGCCAGAACCCCAGAGGCGCGCTAATTGGGCTCACGGCATTGACGGCTCATTGCAGGAAAGTGGATTTAGCAGTCCAGCTTCCGTGCGGCTGGAGTAAGCTTGCTTAAGAAATGTGCCTGACTTTTCCGGCGGGCACGACTTTTTACCTCTTCCTTGGGTTATAGACAACGGACCGCGAGAAGAATGCTCATGAGTCGCCACCGGTACTGGGTGCTCGCAACGCTGCTGGTCCTGCTCGCCATCAGCCTCAACGCCAAGAAGCAGAAGCAGACGCACACTCCTGACGATCCCAGACGCGCGCTGCATGCGCTCGACCGGCTGACCTTCGGCCCGCGTCCCGGCGATGTCCAGGCCGTCGCCGCTATGGGCGTCGACAAGTGGATCGACCTGCAACTGCATCCCGAACAAATTAACGATACTGCCATGCAGTCGCGCCTAGCGGGATATCGCACCTTGCAAATGAGCACGCGCGAGATGGTGCTCGCCTTTCCGCCCAATCCCATCGTCAAAGCGGTGATGGATGGCAAGGTGGCAATGCCGCGCGATGCGAATCGCCGAGCCATCTACGCCGCGGCCATCGCTCGAGAGAAGGAGAAACAGGAGCAGAAGCAAACTGCGGCGAACGACGCGAGCGCGACAGCCAGCAGTGCAACAGGATCTCCTTCGGGGGGAACAGCTGCGCAGAATGGTGCGGTTGTGAAACCAGCGGATCTCACGCAGAACCAGATGGCTCGCCGCGAAGCCCACAGTGCGGTTGACGATCTCATCCTGATGCCTCCGGCGCAGCGCATGAGCCGCATTCTCAACATGCCGGCGGCCGAGCAGCACGATCTGATGCAGGGCGTTCCGCCGTTCAAGCGATTTGCCTTGCTGGCCGGGCTCACGCCCGAGCAGCGCGAAACCGTAATCGCGTTGGATCATCCTGAAGGTGTCGTCGAGAGCGAAGTACGATCGGCAAAGCTGCTGCGGGCGGTCTATAGCGATCGGCAGCTGGAAGAAGTGCTCACCGATTTCTGGTTCAACCACTTCAACATTTTCATCGGCAAAGGCGCCGACCGTTATCTTGTTACCTCTTACGAGCGCGACGTAATCCGCCCGCACGTGCTTGGCAAATTCAAAGATCTGCTGATCGCCACCGCGCAGAGTCCGGCGATGCTCTTCTACCTCGACAATTGGCAGAGCGAGGGCCCGAATTCTGATGCGGCATTGGGAAAGCCGACGAATCCGGGCGTGGGAGCGATCCTACGGCGTGGAATCTTCTATCCGTCTCTGCCGCGTCCGCAGCAACCGAATCCGCAGGCCAATCAGCAGAAGCGCCGCACCGGGCTGAACGAAAACTATGCGCGCGAGCTGATGGAGTTGCACACGCTCGGTGTCAACGGCGGCTACACGCAGCAAGACGTGACCGAGGTCGCGCGGGTCTTCACCGGCTGGACGCTGGAAACGCCGTACCAGGGCGGCAGCTTCGTTTACCGGCCGCGGCTGCATGAACCCGGCGACAAGACCGTGCTTGGCCATCGCATCAAGGAAAACGGCGAGAGCGAGGGGATGGAAGTTCTCAGTCTTCTGGCGAGCCAGCCAGCAACCGCACGCTTCATCTCGACTGAGTTGGCGCAGCGCTTCGTCTCCGACAATCCGCCGCCGACGCTGATCGATGCGATGGCGAAGACCTACCTCAAGAGCGATGGCGACATTCGCCAGGTGCTGGAGACAATGTTCCACTCACGGGAATTCTGGGCGCCGGAGGCGTATAACGCGCGGGTGAAGACACCGTTTGAGTTCGTGGTCTCGTCACTGCGAGCTACACAAGCCGAGGTCACCGATCCGCAGCCGTTGCTCGGCACCCTGAACAAGATGGGCGAACAGTTGTACGGGTGCCAGCCGCCGACCGGTTACTCGACGAAATCGGATGTGTGGGTGAACTCCGCGGCGCTGCTCGATCGCATGAACTTCGGACTTGCTCTGACGACCAACAAGCTGCCCGGCACGACCTTCGATCTTGCGCAACTGATGGCGTATGGAACGAGTGGCAGTTCCGCTCCTCAGAACAACGGAGTCGTGTCGCCAGTTTCCGCAAGCGCCGCGGCCGCGGCTGCGAGGTCGACAAATAGTACTCCTCCGGCGTCGGATGCCGTGATGAATTCGGCATCGACGACGATTCCTGCGGCGACGACGGAGACGATCGATCCTTATCAGGTGCAGCTTACGTTGGAGCAGACGCTGCTGTCCGGCGATGTGTCGAAACAGACGCACGACACGATCGAGGAGCGGATCGTAAGCCCGGAAAATGCGGCGGAGAGCGAGAATCCGAATCACCCGCCGAATGTGAATGTGATTGCTGGATTGTTGTTGGGGTCGCCGGAGTTTCAACGCAAGTAAGGACGTGGGAGCAGAAATGATTTGGGCTTAGCTCTTAGCACCAAGGCGATGAGCATGACCCGTCCATCGAAGAATGCACATGGTTCAGGGTTGCTAACAGTTAAGAGCTAACAGCTAAAGGCTGGTTCTTATGATCACTCGACGCGCATTTCTGCAAAACGGTGCCATGGCGGTTGTCGGCACGGCGGCCATTCCATCTTTCCTGACGCGCGCGGCCTGGGGCGCGGCCTCGGCGCAGTCCAACAAGCGGCTGGTGGTGATCTTCCAGCGCGGCGCGGCTGACGGTCTCAACATCGTGGTCCCATACGCCGAGCCGTCGTATTACGCGATGCGGCCCAGCATCAACATTGCGCGCAATCAGGTGATCGATCTCAACGGCTTCTTCGGATTGCATCCTGCACTCTCGCCGTTTAAACCGCTTTGGGATCAGGGCCATCTGGCGATTGTTCATGCCGCCGGCTCGCCCGATCCCACGCGTTCGCACTTCGACGCGCAGGATTTCATGGAATCCGGCACGCCCGGCATCAAAAGCACGACGGACGGCTGGCTCAATCGCACCCTGCAGTGCGAAGGCAGCGCCGATGTTCCCTTCCGCGCGGTTGCCCTTGGCACATCGATGCCGCGTATTCTCTCGGGCAAAGCTCCGGCGGTCGCGGTCAACAACGTCAACGGATTCGGCATCGCAGGCGGCAATCCTGCAGCAGCGCCGCTTGGCAGCACATTTGAGGCGATGTATGCGCAGTCGGTCGACGCCGTCCTTCACGGCACGGGTCAGGAAACCTTCGAGGCGGTCAAGATGTTGAAGGCGGCCGATCCGCAACACTACACGCCCGCGCCTGGGGCGAACTATCCCAAAGGTCGTTTCGGCGACGCGTTACGCCAGACCGCGCAGCTCATCAAAGCCAATCTCGGCGTGCAAGTCGCCTTTACCGACATTGGCGGCTGGGATCATCACGTAAATGAAGGTGCCGCCGAAGGGCAGCTCGCCAACGTGCTGCGCGACTTCTCGCAATCGATCGCTGCATTCTGGACCGATCTCGGGCCGCTCGGCGAGGATACCGTGATCGTTACCATGTCGGAGTTCGGACGCACCGCGCGGGAGAATGGCAATCGCGGTACCGACCACGGCCACGCGAACGTGATGTTCGTTCTCGGAGGACCGGTGCGCGGCGGGCGCGTCTATGGACGCTGGCCCGGCCTCGATCCTGCGCAGCTGAACGACGGTCGCGATCTCGCGCTGACTACCGATTTCCGGCGAGTCCTGGGCGAGGCGGTTGCCAATCATCTCGGCAACACAAAGTTGGACGCGGTCTTTCCCGGATTCAATAACTCCCCGGAACAGTTTTTGCGGTACCTGGGCTGATAGGCTGAGGTCTTGTGTCGTCGGCTGAAGCCGACCCAGGCAGAAATGGCTGGCTTCTCGGCACGACTGAAGTGTCTGCGTGAGAACCCTGCCGCCGCTACGCGGCTCAAAGACATTTCCCACCTCACCCAGGACTCCGCTGCGCTGCGTCCTGGGCTAAGTTATGGCCGTGCCTACGGCGCTCGATTATTGGGATTCCAATTCCACTGCCAAGAACGAAACCGGTTCTCACACAGACACGGAAGTCGTACCCTGTGACCAGCACTCTGGGACACCGGCAATGGCTAGCAACAGCCCGTGTCCCCAAATTGTGCCGGAAATTTTACAACTTTGGCTGCAATTTCCTGTTGCGGTAAGTCAAAAGCTCATCTACTATCGCAGGTAGTTTCGATCAGTTTGACTCCCAGAGATTCCCCCTGTCTCCCCTGGAATCAAAACTGCGCGGAATCAAATTACCCATAACTTCAGTTTCCAGGAATTGGCGTTTCCTTTTCCCCGAAAAGGTGTGTGGACGTCGATTTGCGTTCCTGGGACGAAAGGCCGGCCATTTTGCCAAGGAGTGTTCGTTTCGCAGTCAACGCAGCCGTGAGCTCTTTCCTGTCCATCGGATTCCTATCGATCGTTTGCCTGGCCCAGGCTTCCTCGGGCACAGTAGCCGCCAACACTTCCAGCAGCGCCGCCACTGCATCATCTACCGGCGCCTCAACTTCGCCCGGCGATCGCGTCATCATGAAGATAGGCGATAAGCAGGTCACGCAGGCGCAGTTTGAGCAACTGATTGCCGATCTCGAGGCGATCCAGGGTCCGGCCGAGCTTAGCCGCAAGCAACTAGGCGAGAAGTTCGCGTCACTGTTCATTCTGGCGCAGGCCGCCACCGCCGATCATCTGGATTCCTCGCCCGAAGTCGTTCGCCAGTTGGCGATCGACCGCACCCAGATTCTCTCCAACGCCGAATTCTTCAAGCTGAAGGACGAAGCCAAGCCGACTGCGGAGCAAATCAGCGCCTACTACAACGCTCACCTCGAAGACTATGACGTTGTGACCTTGCGGCGCGTCTTCATTTGGGAAAAAGGTAAAGGCTCGCTGCACCCCAATGGGCTGACTCCCGAAGAAGCCAACGCGCTGGCACAGGCCATGAAGCAGGCATACGCCTCCGGCGCTGACCCCAAGAAGCTGATTAAGGACCCGGAGTTGGTCCATCTCGATGAAAAGCCTTTGACCTTCCAGCGCGGCGAGATGCCAGCGGAGATGGAGAAGTCGGCGTTTGCCCTGCAGAAGCCGGGCGAGTGGATCGAGCTGACGAACACTCCCAACACGCTGATCCTGCTGCAGCTGGTGTCGCGCAGCCGCCGCACTTTGAGCGAAGTGACCCCGCAGATCGAGAAGAAGTTGCAGAACGAGCAGTTGCGAGAAGAGTTGAAAGCACTCAAGACGAAGACCGGTGTCTGGATGGACGAGACGTACTTTGCCTCGAAAGCTCCAGTCACCGGATCCAAGACGGAGCCTGATGCTCCGGGCCCAGGTAAGTCCAGCACGGAGAGAGGAGAAAAAGATGAACCACAGCCGTAGGATGCTCTGGTACGCGCTGCCAGCTCTGTTGGTGGCAGTGTGCCTTCTTGCACCAGGGCTAGCCCAAGCGCAACAGACAACCACAGGTATTCCCTGCTCGGAGATTGCTTCGCGCCATCTGCTGATGCAGGACAAC
>JASHXK010000612.1 GCA_030043575.1 Terriglobales bacterium | reverse complement strand
ACGGCCTGCTCTTTGAGCGACGACGTCATCGGCGTCATCGTCGAGCACCTGTAACCCGCGCAACGGGGAGCCGGCGCTTTTGCTCCCTACGTCGCGCAAAAAGGAACGGCTTAAGAGATCGGTGACGGGAAGGGGATCGCTATGAAAACGAAAACTGCGAATTCACACATGAGAACCGCGGGCCAAGGAATGACGCAACCGATGCTGCCCAATGCGCACGTTTGCTGCTCCGAAAGGGCTGCGTTTGTACTGAGAGTGGTTGCGCTGCTGATGGCCCTAGTCATGATGGCGGCGCAGGGCTTCGCCACAAGACGGGACGTAAGCGACGACTGTAAGGGAGAGCACCCGGACCAGTCATGCAAGGAGCCAAAGGACCGCCATTCCTACGTCAGGTCGAGTAAGAAGAAGTTGGTTCTTACCGATGAGCAGTTTGCCAAAGACGTAAAGGGAGCTTTTGGCGGCGCCTCGGTCGATATCGTTGCAACCCAATGTCATGCCGGAGGATTTCTCAGCTACGTCGATCAAATCGGCAAGCCCTACACCATAACGACATCGGCGGCCTGGCAAGAGACTACGTGGTACTTCCAGGACCTCGGCAACGGCTATTCCCTGACATATCTGGAAAACTTCACGCGACCATGGAGCGAGGATGTTCTACTCAATCCCACCCGTGGTCTGTTTGATCGCTTCCGGCTGGCGGCCGGCGCCGGAGTAACCTCAGACAAAATAAAGCAGGATCGATTCGCCCCTCCCGGTTTTACCGACGATTACGGGACGTATGTCGAACGGCCCCAATATCAGTCACCAGATAAAGAGACCGGAGGCCCGAATGACAGCCGACCGCTCCTCGCTGCGGGAAAAGGCAACCGCTACGCGATTCTTGTGCAGTGGCAGCTGCCCGCCGGAAATACCCCGCCCGCAGACCGCTTTGCTGTCAATATCTCCCGCCTCAGGTACTCGCTCAAGAAAGCCATCGGCGTGCCAGTCGACAACATTGTGGTGTTGTATAGTGACAGCGAGAAAAACACAGTCATTGGGCCCTTCGAGAACATCTCCGGGGACGGAAGCAACTGGGACAAACTTGATCTGGGGTACGTTGTCGTCGATGGCCCGAACACCCGCAAGGCTTGGCTGGCTGCAATTAAGGGTCAGTTGTTTGGCGCGAACTGGAAAGGCATTACTTATGGGCCTGACGACCAGCTGTTCATCTACTTCACAGGCCACGGTGGAAATGAAGCGACTACCAAGCTGCCAAAGGCCGATGAAGTCGGCCTGAATTACCAGGTCGAACTAGAGGATAGTTTCAACACCTTGGATATGGGCGATCCAGTTACCGATGCTGATGGCAACGACTTGCTTCAGATTTCTACAACGGCATTGATCGACGATCCCGAGGTAGAGATTACGGTGAACGGCGCGCCGTTCGGACCTTTGCAGCGGATGCAGGTGACCGATCCCGATCAAATCTATGATCTCGGCGATTTCGTAAAAGGCCAAACGTACACGTACCAGTTGAGGATACCGAACAGTCTTTTGGCAACCAATCCGCAATATGCCTCGATCGGCATTTCAAATGTAAGCGATTCAGGGCTGGTTGCGGCCTTCATTTTCGCCGGCGGGGACCAGGAGTACATGGCCGTCGTTAGCGATAAGTGATCTGGCGATTTATGCGTACTGTCCCGCACTGGGGCTTGTTTTTCCCAAGCGGGAGCTGTATGAAGCTCCATCGCCGGCTCTTAACGCGCCTGCGTTAACTCAAAGACGAGAACGGCCGGTTGAAGAAGCTGGTGCCAATCTAAGTCTAGATCGGAAGATGCTGAAAGCTGTGATCGCGAGAAAACGGCCTGATCTCGCAGACCGGAGGACGGAGGCGCGCTGGTTGCGTCAAGCAGTAACGCGGGTCAGCAAGCGCCGGGTTTGCGGCTTGCTCCTCCATCGCGGTCAACAGCTACCGCCATAAGTCGCGCCACAACGATGAGCGTGCGCGGACGATTGGTACAGTCGCCGCGGGAGAAACCGCGCTTCGGCTGCCGGCGTCTGCAGGTGTCGTCACGGCGTGCCGGCGGGAAGGGCAATCAGGAGCGAGTGTACAGTGCCTGTCGTGAGACGAACCTCCGACTCCCCAGTCTGGTTTTACTGAGAGAGGTTGGGTAACACAACGCAGCGTAAGCCTTGGATTTCGCCAAACCCACTCCTTTGTCGTTGCTTGGGTTTGCGTTCAAGAATGCGGCACCCACCTGCTTCTCCGTTACAGGTTTCGTTTCACAGCCCCGCCGCTGGTCATCTTCCCCATCTGGAAAACAAAACAGGCTGACATTCATCAGCCTGTCGGAGAGATTTATTGATGGCCCGGTTCTGCTTCTGACCTTACAGCCTCTTCTTTCCCGACTTCTTCGCTGCTGCCCAGCGCTTCTTCATCGCGTCCGCGATCCGCTTGCGAGCCGCTGCCGACATGGGCCGTCGCGCAGAGGGTCGTTTGTTGTTTTTGTTTCCGGGAGGACGCCCGCGGCGCTTACCGCCACCTCCTACGCCGCCGACACCTTCCAATGCTCTAATCGCAGCGTCCAGTCTGCTGCTTTCATCTTTCAGTTGACGAACGATCTCTTCTACGTTCATTTGCGTATCTTAGCATCGTAGAGCAGTACGGCCCCAGGCAACCACGGCGGCGGTAAGGGAGCTTGGGATGGGACATGCAGAGACGCCGTTGAATCGATTGTGGCAGGGACGTTTTTGTTGAGGGTTACTTCGGCACTCTGCCCCAGGCGAAGGGGGCTTCCCGGCTCCCCTACTCGTATCCCGTACCACCTTTTTTTCTCGAGCGAATCATCTGGCGGCCAGCCTGACTTGCGATGTACCTTGGCAGCGCTGCCCATTAGCTTCGCCCGCCAAGGTTAGGCCTCGCCTACCTCTTCTGCCTCCATATGAGCAGTCTTCGCACTCGTAGAGGCCCCGTCGAGCGTTCCAAATGTTACAGCTTCTGGAATGCTGCTTTGTCTGAAAACTCCCACCGTAGCGTCAACAGGTTACAGGCGCTCCTTCGGGCAGACTTTTGGAATGGCCGAATTGTCGCTTGACAAACCCAACGGTTAGGTATAAACGCATCTGTTAGGTTATGAAGCATCAATGCCCGATTCACCACATTCCGCTAGTTTGTCCCGCGTGCATTGGCGCTAAGACATCAGCCGCCAAAGCCCGGGCATCCAGAGCCAACGGCAAGCTCGGCGGTCGGCCGAGGAAGAAAGCAGGTTCGAAATGAAAGCCGCCGTTTACAGTCGTGTGTCCACAGCCGATCAGAGCGTCAGCATGCAACTGGACGAGCTCCGTGCTTACTGCGAGCGCCGCGGATTCGAAGTTGCTGAGGAATACATCGACTCCGCGGTCAGCGGTGCTAAAGAGTCGAGACCTGCGCTCAACCGTCTGCTGGCTGACGCTCGCCGGCGGCGATTCGATGCTGTGTTGGTC
>JASHXK010000611.1 GCA_030043575.1 Terriglobales bacterium | reverse complement strand
TAGTCGCCTGGAGCTCCGCCGCGAAAAGACTGGAGGTTACAGCAGATTGAAAAGCGAGGTGTGGATGTGTTTAGTGATCGGCTGGGTTAAGCCGTTCTGACTAGACGCAAAGGTCGCTGACGCCCAAGTTTTGCAGGGTTCTGGTGGCCTCTTTCAGCCGGGCGCGTGCGTGATCTCTTTCCGCCAGAAGTACGGCCAGGTCTTTCTCGTTCAAAATGTCAGCAGCATTAACGTTCGCGGCATACCCTCCGAACCTAACCCTGCCATTCTCCAGCTGGGGCTCGCTGATTGTTCCTTGCTCGCTGTCCATCGTTGCTCCCGCCTCGTGATAGGCGCGAAACACATCCATGATTCGCCTCTCGATGTGTCCGAGATGAACTTTGGCTTTCTGATATTCGGAGACCGAGGCTCCGATTTGAGCGTTCTTATCGTCTTCGCTCATTTTGCGTTCTCCCGCCAGCTCGGGCCGATCTAGCGTTTCAATATCTTATACGGTCGGGCTTCATTCTCGCTTTGGACAGTTTTGGGTAAGTGCCTGCGCCCCCATCGAAATTAGTGTGGCAGTTGAAGAACTTATCTTAGGATATTGATTAACCCTGACTTGCAATTGAGCAAAGAATCGCCTCGACCCTCGCCCCCAACTTCTGAAAGATCGAGGCATCACGATCCTTAACTTAGGCTAGCTCCTTGGACTCAATTCGTGTCAGGGCACGACCTCGGTCGTGCCTGACTCGATTAGATGAGGGGCTTTGGACCGTGCAAAACATCCCTCAGGGGCTGAAGCCCCGCTCGTGTCGATCACTAACGGCACGGCTGAAGCCGTGCCCTGACACAGAGCAATCTCTGGGATAGCCTCTAGTATCCGTGCTCGCTGCCTTCCTCCAGCCGCACCTTGCCGCGGAACATCCGATAGACAAGCACGAAATACGCCGCTGCCAGCATCATCCCAAACGTCCACCACACAAATCCCACGCTCATGGCGTGTGCGCCGGTGGCGCTGTTGTAAATGGTCAGGTCGTATTGCGAGCCGGTGCTCGCGGGCAGCACCTTGGGATAGAGCGCGAAGACCGCACCCACCAGCATCGCAATGATGTACAGCGTCGACGCCAGAAACGCGCCTTTTTCATTGCGCCGCGAGTGCGCGAAGTACATGAAAACCAGGCTGCCGATGACCACAAACGGCACCAGGTATCCGATCGGCCAGCGTGTGTAGTTGGTGAGAATGCCGGGCACGGCGTAGACCGTCGCGATCAGGCTGAAGATCGTCAGCAGCACTTGCACCGGCCAGAAGAACGACGCCACTTTGCGGGCGCGATAGTTCAGCGGACCCTCGGTCTTGGTTGCCAGATAGAGCGATCCATGCACGACCAGCGTGACCAGCGCGACCACGCCGCACAGCACCGTGTACCAGTCGAGGATGCCGTTCTGCGAGCCGACGCGCCAGTTCGTCCACAGCGGCTCGAAGAAGTAGCCGTCAGGATTGAGCGGCACGCCGCGCACCACGTTGCCCAGCGCCGCCCCGAAGAAGATCGCCAGCAGAATGCTGGAGACGCCGAAGATGGTGTCGAAGAAGCCTTGCCACACGCGCTCCTGTACGTGGGTTCGGAACTCGATGCCGATGGCGCGCAGCATCAAGAGCCACAGCACCATCATCAGCGGCAGGTAAAATCCGCTGAAGCCCGACGCGTAAAGCTGCGGAAAGGCAAAGTACAGCGTGCCGCCCGCGGCCAGCAGCCAGACTTCATTGCCATCCCACACCGGGCCGATGGCGCGAATCACCGTGCGCCGCTCGTCGTTGTCCTTGGCGATGAACAGATGAACTGCGCCCGCGCCGAGGTCGAAGCCGTCGAGCACAACGTAAATTGCCACCATCACTGCGACGATCATGAACCAGATTGTTGCCATGGCTATCGCACCTCCGCAGGAGTCATATGGGCCGAGTCAACCAGTTCGCGCAGGTCCGTCGGCACGACCGCATCAGGTCCGTGCTCGATCTCGCGCCGCACCAGGAATAAGAAAAGAATCGAAAGCACGGCGTACATGCCGAGGAATCCCAGGAAGCTGAACCAGCCGTTGCCCGCGGAAACCATCTTCGAATAGCCGTCCATCGTGCGCAGTAGTCCGTACACCAGCCAGGGCTGCCGGCCGAACTCCGCTGTCATCCAGCCTGCGGTGTTGGCGATGTAGGGGAACGGGAAGCTCATGAGCAGTATCCACAGCATCCAGCGCGATTCGTAGAGCTTCTTGCGCCAGAGCAAAACGCACGCCACTCCTGTGATCGCGATGAAGAATGTCCCCAGTCCAACCATGATGTGGTACGTGTAGTACAGCAGCGGGATGTTCTCCGGCCAATCTTGCTTCGGCACCGAGTTCAAGCCCTTGACCTCCGCACCCCAACTCCGCCAGGTGAGGAAGCTGAGCATCTTGGGTACGACGATGGGATTGTCGATCTTCTGCGCAGCAACATCGGGCTGGCCGATAATGACCAGCGGCGCGCCCGGCTGCGTATCGAACAGCGCTTCCATCGCGGCCAGCGTCACCGGCTGATTCTGCGCGATCATCCGCCCCTGCGCGTCGCCCGTCGGCACAACCTGGAAGAGCGTGACGAACAACGCCGCGATTACGCCCACGCGCACGAAGATCTTTCCCTGTTCAATATGCTTCTCGCTGAGCAGGTAGAACGCGCCGACCGCTGCCATCACGAACGCTCCGGTGATGACCGCGCCGCTCATGTTGTGCGCGTACTG
>JASHXK010000610.1 GCA_030043575.1 Terriglobales bacterium | reverse complement strand
AGCACGCCATCGATGACGAGATTCGACTCGGGAAAAATCGCTGCCGCGCACAGAAAAAAAGCCGCCGAAGAAATGTCGCCGGGTACAAATGCTTCGAGCGGATGGAGCGTCTGTTTGCCCTGAATCGATGCCGAGTGCTGCGTCCGCTCCAACTCAGCTCCGAACGCCCGCAGCGCGAGTTCGCCGTGATCCCGCGTACGAGCCGGCTCGTGCACTGTCGTTCTGCCCTCGGCAAGCAATCCCGCGAACAGCACCGATGTCTTCACCTGCGCGCTCGCCACCGCCGGCCGATATTCGATGCCATGCAGCACGCCGCCTTCAATGTGCAGCGGCGCCCGGTCTCCATTCGTTGCACCGATCTTCGCGCCCATCTGGATCAGTGGCTCGATGATGCGCTTCATCGGCCGGCGCGACAGCGATTCGTCACCGATCAGTTCGCTGGCGAACGGTTGTGCGGCGAGAATTCCCGACAGCATCCGCATGGTCGAACCCGAATTGCCGCAGTCCAGTGGCCTGCTCGGCGCGCATAGCTGCGGACCCAGTCCGTCGATCGTTACTGCTCCGTTGTCCTCGCGCGAAACATTGCAGCCGAGATCCCGGACGCATCCCAGCGAGCTGGCGCAATCAGCGCCGGGCGCGAAATTCTCGAAACGCGAACGTCCCTGCGCCAGCGCGGCCAGCATCGCGTAACGGTGCGAGATCGACTTGTCTCCCGGCACCCGCAAGCTTCCGAGGATGTTGTGCGCCGGTCGAATCGAAACGGAATCTTTGCTCTGCATGTGCTCTTGTCCGAACTTTAGTTGTCCAGCTGATCGACAAAATATTTCGCGCGTGGCAAGCAGTAGTCAGCCAACTATTTTTGCAAAATCTCATCTCACGTTGCAGTGCGACGCGAAAAAATGCTCGCACTCAAGCGTGGCGCTCTGAAGACCAACCGCAAGGGGGGTCGAAGGGAACTACACCTCGCGGAACTTGGCGAATGGGTGGGCACCATGGTTTCCCGGGCCTCTGTTGTAACGTTCATTGTCGCAGTTTGTCTTACCAATCTCAGCCGCGCGCAAGTCACTCAGGATCCCAAATCGCAAGCCGCCAACTCCATCATCGCCGCACTTGCCGGTAAAGTGCTGGCCCCCGACGGCCGGCCACTACCGGGAATTCATGTCGAGGTCGACGAAGCCCGCACCGCCATTCCTCTAACCTCCACCTATACGCAAGCCGACGGTACCTTCGCACTCTACAACATACCGGAGGGAACCTACGAAATCGTGGCCGAGTCGGGCGACGCTCGCGTGAGCGACGATGTCATCCTGCAACCGCAGCGGCCGCCCCTCGAACTGCGCTTTTCCGGCGACCAGACTTACGATTACTCCGATCCGATGATCTCAGTAGCGCACATACTCGTTCCCGAAAGCGCGAAGAATCTCTATCGCAAGGCCTACGCTGCTTTCACCGACGGCAACAATGACGAGGCCGAGTCGCTCGTGGATCAGGCCTTGCAGATTGAGCCGCACTTTGCCGATGCGCTTAGCCTGCGCGGCTTGCTCGATGTGCAGAAACAGGATCTGGAAGAGGCGCAGCAATACTTGGAAGCGGCAATCCACGTCGATCCGGCGTATAGTCCCGCGTATATCGCACTGGGAGCGGTCTACAACCACGAGGGTCGCTTCGACGATGCGCTGCGCGCTTCGCAACGTGGCATCTCGCTATCTCCGCGCTCGTGGCAAGCCTACTTTGAGATGGCGAAGGCGTCGGTCTCGAAGGGCATGTACCAAAAAGCACTACAATTTGCGCGGCAAGCCCAGCGACTGGGCGGAAACGGTTTCGCCGGCCTGCATCTGGTGAAGGCCTGCGCCCTCTATCCCATGAAGCTTTACAAGGACGCGAGGTACGAGATCCAGGCGGCGATAGCACGCGAGCCAAAGGGAACCAGCGCCAAACAAGCTCAGGCCTTGCTCGCCGAAATCGATGCCGCGGAAACTCCTATCCCCTCCGCTGCTTCGCACTGATCTTGCCAGCGAGCGCGACACCTCTGAAACCCCTCGCTGTGATCGGCGAAGCCATCGCTGGTTATAATCCTGCTTTCGGCAGGAGGTATTCATGGCAGGCGTGGAAGGACGCATCGCGCTGGTTACCGGAGCATCGCAAGGCATCGGCCGAGCAGTCGCGATAGTACTCGCTGAGTCGGGCGCAAAGCTGGCATTGTGCGCGCGCAATCAGGAAAAGCTCGATCAATTAGCCGCCGAGATCAGCAGTAAGGGCGGGGAAGCGCTGGCGTTCAAACTCGACGTCAGCAGCGAGGACGAAATCAAAGCCGTCGCGAAGGCTGTCATCGCGCGCTTCGGCAAGATCGACATCCTGGTCAACAACGCCGGCGTCACTCGCGATCAGCTGGTCATGCGCATGAAGCGCGCCGACTGGGACGATGTCATCGCCACGAATCTGACCGCGCCATTTCTCCTGATCCAGGCCGTCATCGGCTCCATGCTGAAGCAGCGCTGGGGAAGAATCATCAACATCACCAGCATCTTCGGGCAGATCGGCCAGATCGGCCAGGCTAACTACTCGTCGTCGAAGGCCGGCTTGATCGGCTTAACCATGGCGGTCGCACGGGAGGTTGGCTCGCGCAACATCACCGTCAATGCCGTCGCGCCGGGCTTTATCGAGACCGCGATGACCGAGGTCCTTCCCGCCGAGCTGAAGGAAAATATTCTCAAGAGCATTCCTCTGGGACGTCCGGGCAGCGATATCGACGTGGCGCACGCGGTGAAGTTTCTGGCCTCGGAGGAGGCGGCCTACGTTACTGGTCACGTCCTGAATGTGAATGGCGGCATATTGATGGGATAGTATGGTTTAGCGGTTTATTTTTGGGTGGAGCACGCCTTCAGGCGTGCATGAAAGCCGCGTACGTAAGCTGGGCTTCAACCCCTGAGGTAATTCCGGATTCTTCAATTGGTGCCGTGTGCCCGAAATCGTCGAAGCCACAACCCCGGAACAGATTGAGCAGGTCCGCCACCTCTTTAATGAATACCGCGCGCAGTTGCCTGTGGACTATTGTTTTCGTTCCTTTGACGACGAGGTTGCCGGGCTGCCGGGCGACTACGCTGCTCCCAACGGTCTGCTGTTGCTCGCGACCGTAGTGGGCCAGCCAGTCGGCTGCGTCGGTCTGCGTCCTTTTTCGCGACAGGGCACATGCGAGATGAAGCGGCTCTACGTGCGTCCCGCGTTTCGCGGGGGCAAGCTGGGTAAAGAGCTCGCCGAGAGGCTGCTGAACGAGGCGCGTAGTCTCGGCTATCTTTCCATGCGGCTCGATTCGTATGCTTCTTTGATGCAATTGGCCGTCGAGCTCTACCGCAAGCTCGGTTTTCGCGAAGTCGGCCCTGAACCGCTGGAACCCTTGCGAGGTCTGATCTACATGGAGCTGCCGCTGGTGAAAAGTGGTTGCCAGTAATCACTGTTCAGAGGTTACCTCAAGAATAAAGTCCTCCAGGAGGGAAACCCTGTCCCGATTTCAAAACAACTTAGCTTGTGAATATCGCTGGCGCGAAAATTCACTTGCCAGTCGTCCCGGCAATGGTTACTATGCAGTCACCCCCATGGCCACTTCCTTCCAGGATGCGAACCACCCATGAACATCGGCGAGACCATTCGCAACTTTCGCTTGCAAAAAGGCATGTCACAGGGTGACATCGAAAAGCGCACCGGTCTGCTGCGCTGTTATCTGTCACGAGTGGAGAATGGCCACACCATTCCGTCGCTCGATACCCTGGCGCGCATTGCCACGGCCATGGATCTGCCGCTGTCCAGATTCTTCAGCGAAGGCAGCAGTGACAATGGCAGCAAGGCCGCACCGCAGCTCGCCGAAGACGAAGTCCGGTTCCTGACTCAGATTCGCCGTTATTCGCCCAATCTGAATGACAGCGATCGTAAGCTGGTGATTGCGATGGTGAAGAAGATGGCGGCAACCGCCGGGAAATAGAACACGCCATTCGCACTTCGCCTTTCGCTCTTCGCTTGCAGGCGAGAACCCTCGTCCTACCGATTGCTTACCATACGAAGCGGAGTATTAGAGAGAAGGTCTGCTTGAGGCGCTCCTGAGCCACTTTCTTCCGCGGTTCTAGGGCGGGCTCTGAGCGGCACGCGAATCATGTTTGGCGAAAAGCGAGTGGCGAAGAGCGCCTCTCACGCCGCTTTTTCGATCTCCCCCAGCGCAAGTACCGCAAGCTCCAGCCGGTCACGCGAACCGGTCTTTGAGAAAATGCTTTGCAGGTGGCGCTTCACCGTATTTTCGCTGATGCTGAGATCGGCGGCGATGTCGCGGTTCTTCATTCCTCGCGCCACCATGAAGGAGATCTGGCGTTCGCGTTCGGAGAGACGAGTCATCGAGCTTGGCGCTGTGGGCTGATTTAACACCATGGCGTCGAGCACGCTGCGCGCAATCTCGTCAGAAAATGCCAGCTCGCCTTCCGCAACGGTGCGAATAGCGGCGAAAAGAAGCTGCGGATTGTCCGCCTTCAACACCAGACCACGCGCCCCGAGCCGTACCACCTGGACATAATCGTCGCGGCTCTCCGATCCCGTCAGCACCACCGAAGCCACGCGGCTGCCGGCTCGCTCCAGCGTGCGTAGCACTTCAAAGCCGTCGCTCTCGGGCATGAAAAGGTCGAGCACGAGAACGTGCGGCTTGTGCTGCTGCACCAGTTGCAGCGCCTCTTCGCCGTTGGCGGCAGTGCCCACCACGTCGAAGTCAAGCTGGGATTGCAGGAGTGCGGTCAGCGACTCGCGCAAGACCGCGTGATCATCGGCAATCACGATCGCAATCCGATTCTGTGCCATTCGTCGAACTTAGATGCAGAACGGGGTGGTCTGGGGATGCGTTATTCTGAACAATCAGGCATTTTCTGCAATTTGGCGGAAAGGCATTCATGGCAAGAATTCAACGGGCAATCTTAAGCGTGACCGACAAAACTGGACTGGCCAACTTCGCGCGCAGACTGGCGAAGATGGACGTCGACCTCATCTCCACCGGCGGCACAGCCAAGCTGTTGCGCGACGCGGGTATCAAGGTCCGCGACATTTCCGATCTCACTGGCTTTCCCGAAATGCTGGATGGCCGCGTAAAGACGCTTCATCCCAAGGTTCATGGCGGAATCCTTCACATGCGCAGCAAACCTGAGCATCGGGCCGCGATCAGCGAGTATGGTATTCATCCGATCGACATGGTGGTGGTAAATCTCTATGCCTTCGAGAAGACCGCAGAGAAGTCCGGCGTGGAGTTCGAGGAGATCATCGAAAACATCGACATCGGCGGGCCGTCGATGGTGCGCTCGGCGGCGAAGAACTTCCAGGACGTCGCCATCGTTACCTCGCCTTCCGATTACGACTTGATTGCGGGCGAAATGGAGAGCAGCGGCGGATCGCTCTCGCTCGCCACCAAGTGGAGGCTGGCACAACGAGCTTTTGCCACGACTGCCGCATATGACTCCGCAATTGCGTCAACGCTGGAGCGGATCGGCTCACCGGACGACCGTGGGAAGTTCGAACTTGGCAACCGTAGCGGTTTTCCCGAGACACTGCGTCTCAGCTTCCGTAAGGCATTCGATCTGCGCTACGGCGAGAACCCGCACCAGAGAGCTGCCCTGTTCTCGGACGATTCAGGCAAAGGCGTTGCAAACGGCAAGCAGCTGCAAGGCAAGGAGCTCAGCTACAACAACATTGTCGATCTGCAAGCCTCCTGGGACTTGGCGCAGGAATTCGAAGAGCCAGTCTGCGCGATCATCAAGCACACCAATCCTTGCGGCACAGCGGTTGCCGCCACGCTGGTCGAAGCTTATAAGCGGGCTCTGGAGTGCGATCCGGTGTCGGCCTTCGGAGGAGTGATTGGCGTCAATCGCCCGATCGATTGCGATACCGCGACCGAGATGGCGAAGCTGTTCGTCGAGGCGATCGCTGCGCCTAAGTTCGACGACCCAGCGCGCGAGATCTTTGCTGCGAAGAAGAATCTGCGGCTTCTGGAAGTTACTTCCATGGAGCAGAAGTGGGTGCTGAAGAATGTCTCCGGCGGTGTGTTGCTCCAGGACAACGATGTTCGTCCGCTCACCGAAGCTGATCTGAAAGTCGTCAGCGAACGCAAACCGGCCGAGCGGGAGATGCGCGATCTGCTCTTCGCCTGGAAGGTGTGCAAGCACGTGAAATCCAACGCGATTCTTTACGCCCGCAACGGCCAGAGCACCGGCGTGGGCGCTGGTCAGATGAGTCGCGCCGACTCGGCGAGAATTGGGGCGATGAAATCCGTGCTCGGCATCAAGGGCTCTGTCGCGGCGTCCGATGCATTTTTTCCGTTTCCGGATGGCGTGGAGGAAATCGCCAAAGCAGGCGCGACTGCGATCATCCAGCCTGGCGGTTCGGTGCGCGATCAGGAAGTGATCGACACCGCCAATCGGCTAGGACTCGCGATGGTCTTAACTGGCGTGCGTCACTTCCGGCACTAGAAGGCTGTCGGTCGTCGGCTATCAGCTATCGGCTTATGCTACGATTCACCACCGAGCTGGGAATGACTCCCTCCGCCGCCGTTCCAAGTCTTGAGCAAGAACAACTTTCCGTGCGGGAATCATCCTTCGCGCGGCGGCTGTTTCTCGTCTTGTCTGCCGCTGCTCTCATCTACGCATTTTTGGCGGGTTTGCGAACGGTCGAAGACTTCGATCTCGGCTGGCAAATGGCTACTGCCCGCTGGGTGGTCCAACACCATCATGTCCCGATGACGGATGTGCTGTCGTATACCATGCAGGGGCAGCCTTGGACTTATCCAGTAGGCTCGGGAATCATCTTCTACGCAGCGTTCTTGCTGGGCGGCTACGCGCTCATCTCCTGGATCGGAGCGGCTGCTTGCGTTGGCACGATTGCTTTGCTGTTGCGCCGCGGATCGGCCGTCGCAGCGGCAACTGCGATTCTCGCCGTGCCTCTGATTGCAGCGCGTACTACTCCCCGCGCCGACATGTTTACCATCGTCCTGTTTGCGGCATTCCTTTCGCTGCTGTGGGAAAACTACCAGACCGGCAAAGCTCGCCTTTGGCTGTTGCCCTTGCTGATGCTGGCGTGGGTGAATCTGCACTTCGGCTTCGTCTCCGGATTGGGGTTGGTTGCTGCTTACGTTGCAATCGAATTAATGGAAACGGCTTTCGGCGCCGAACGACGCCACGTCGCGCTACAGAGGCTGCGGCGCGCATCGCCATGGTTGGTCTGCACGTTTCTGGTAACGCTGATCAACCCCTGGGGCTGGCGAATCTACCAGGCGATTATGCTGCAACAGCGCGCCAACGCGCAGCAGCAGCTCTGGATCAACGAATGGGCTCCTGTTCCGGTCAACTGGGCCACCCTAAGCCAGACTCTGCTGCTGCGCCAGACCAGGGGAACAATTTACCTGCTGCTGGCGATTGCGGTTATCGCTGGCGGGGTTGCGTTGCTGCGCGGCCACTGGGCGTCCGCGATCTTGGTGCTTGGCGCGACGTATCCGGCGGTGCAGGCGGTTCGCATGGGTGCAGTGTTTGCGTGCATCGTAGTCGTAGTCGGCGGATCGGAGTTATGGCCGGCGCTGGCGATGCTGGGCCGGCGAATTCGACTACCGCAAAGGCGCCGGCTCCTCGCCGGTATAGCCGTTGCGGCATTGGTTGTGCTGGCCGGACTGCGTTCCTTCGATCTCGTCAGCGATCGTCACTACTTCGCGACCGAGCGTGAGGCCGTATTTGGCGCAGGATTGTGCTCGTGGTTTCCTGAGCGCGCCGCCGAATTCATTCAGCGCGAAAATTTGCCACCGCAGATTCTGAATACCTATGCGGCCGGCGGCTACCTGACCTGGAAGCTCGGACCCGAGCGTCTGGTCTACATTGACGGCCGCGACACGCTCTATGGACCGGCGCATCTGTCGCGCCAAAACGAGCTGATGTTTGGGTCGTTCGATTCCCAGGCATGGTTGGACGAGACCAGCCGCTACAACATCAACACGGTGATTCTCTCGCTCGCTCGTGCAAACGATTTTCGCGCCGCGCTGTTGAAGCGCCTCTGTAACAGTCCGGTCTGGCAACCCGTATACCTTGACGAAAGTGCGGCAGTCTTTGTGCGCCAGGCGCCGGAGAATGAAGCCTTGATCCAGCGTCTCGCGGTCAATTGCGCAACTGCGCCCATACCGGCGAGTTCCGCTGCGAGTACGCGCGTCGCGGCTTTCAACACCTGGACGGACGCTGGGGTCACGCTCATGGTCCTGGGACGCAATTCGGAGGCGATGGCCGCGTACCAGAAGGCGTTGTCCATTTTTCCCGACGCGGCGAACCTGCATCGCTACCTCGGGGACCTGCTGGCAACGATGGGACAGATGGACGAGTCCGAGCAGGAGTATCTCACCGCGATCAAATTGGAGCCGAGCACAGATACTTGGGGCTCTCTGGCTCGCAGCTACCTCCGCCGCAATCGAATGCTGGAAGCCGCCGACGCGATGGAGCATCAGGTGGAGTTTGCGTCGCGTCCTTATCTGGCGCTCAACGACTTAGGTTATCTCTATCTCAGCCTGAATGACCCCGGGCACGCGCTGAAGGCCTTCGATCGCGCGGCTAGCACCACGCCGAGCGCATTGAAGGCAGCTGATAACGGCTTCTTTGAATTCAAAGTTGCGCAGGGACAGTCAGCGGCGTGGGAGGCGCTGGGAAATTTGGACAAGGCGACCGTCTATCAAGAGAAAGCAGCTAATCTGCAGCCGAACGTTCCGCAACCGTGGCGGCGGTTGGCCAAGCTGTATGACGAAACTGGCCGTAGTGCCGATGCCATTCGCGCCCGCGAACACGCAGCGGCGCTGGCGCAAAGCGGAAAATAAACGCTAGTACGAGCATGAAGTGCAGCCCGAACTATAGGCCAGCCTATGCTCAGTGCGCGCTCTCAACTAGGGCGCCATTTGCCACCACGAACTTGAACACGTGTCCGGACGCCTTCATTTGCAGATGCGTGTTATCCACCCAAACCACCTTGGAGGCGGAATCGATCTTGCCCGGGATGCGCTCGCGAAGAGATTCGCCTGAGGGATTCACAAGCACTACGTAGGAGTTACGAGAAGGAAATTCCGTCTCGCCGAAAGAGAGCCAATGGTCGTCTGGCGACCAGGTCATCTCGCCTATGTCGCGCAGAGGAAGGTCGTGCACGGCAGCATTGGCAACTGGATATAACGGATGATCGTCATTGAACCCGATCGAGCTGTGTTCGTCAGCGTCGTCCATGAAAACGTACCGGCGGGCAACCGACTTTCGGTTGTTTGACCAAACGTAATCGAAGCCCCCGAGCATGTGTTGCACCTGATGACCTGTGGAAGAGTCGAGAATCCAGTAATGGCAGTTGGCGTGTCCGCAGAGCATGACCCCGACCCGGCCCTGATCGATCCAATCAAATCGGGTAAATTCCTGGCAGGCCTCCAGGAGGGAGGCTTTCCATAGGGTCTGGCCGGAGGCGCTCGCGAGGATGACGTACTGCCTGGGAGTGTTAGCGCAGGATATCCCATCGAACGCCGGATTCAGCGAGGCATACAAGACCCTGGTTCCGTCGGGAGACGCGACGACCGGATCGGTTGCCGCAGCATCGTGTACAACGGCGCGGGCCGCGCCGCCTGTTTGGAGCCATATCTCGTTGCTCTGAATCCAGGCTATACCGCCCTCGTTGGAAGAAGCAGCCTGAAACAAAACTGCAAGCGTGATTAGTAAATGTGAGAGCACAGGCGGCAACACCTCGCCACTAGCCACCAAGCACTGGTCACTGCTTCATTGCCGGCTGCGGAATTTCGACAGCAGCCGCAGAATCTCGAAATACAGCCAGACCAGCGTGATCATCAGCGCGAAGGCGCTGTACCACTCCATATACTTCGGAGCGCCATAGCGCGCGCCGTTCTCGATCAGATCGAAGTCGAGCACGAGATTCAGCGCCGCGATGCCGACCACAAGCAGGCTGAAGCCGATGCCAATTGGCCCGGCGCCGTTGATCGTCGTGAAGTGCACGCCGAAGAAACCGAGGATGAACTGTAGGAAATAGAAGACAGCAATGCCGCCGGTCGCCGCGACAATGCCGAGGCGCAGCTTGTCGGTGACTTTGATCAGGCCCGAGCGATACGCCAGCAGCATGACCACCAGCACACCGAATGTCAGCGCAACGGCCTGGACCGCGATTCCCTTGAAGCGGAATTCCAGCAGCGCTGAAACACCGCCCAGCACCAGTCCCTCCAGCAGCGCGTACAGCGGCGCAGTGATGCCGGCCCATTCCTTCTTGAAGATGGTCACCATGGCGACGATGAATCCGCCGATGCCGCCCACCATCGCGGGCAACGCTACGGTCGCCATCGCGTCTTCAGGCGAAGTCTGCAGCGCGCCAAAGAAGCGGTTCCACGTCCATGCCGCCGTCAGCACGCACAGGAT
>JASHXK010000067.1 GCA_030043575.1 Terriglobales bacterium | reverse complement strand
GACGCCACCGAGCCGACGGTTGTGCTCAGACCGGCGGCGATACGGCGTTCGATGCCGCGCAAATACGCTTCCGCCGCAGCCAGATACTGCTCACGCGAGAAAAGCAAGGTCACATTGACCGACACTCCGGCAAAGATGGCCTCTTCAATCGCCGGCAACCCCTGCTTTGTGCCGGGAATCTTGATGAAGAGGTTGGGACGGGCAGCGCGGGCGTGCAGCTGTTTAGCAGCCGCCAGCGTGCTCGCCGTGTCGTAAGCCAGCAGAGGTGAGACTTCCAGCGACACCCAGCCATCGACGCCCTTGGTTTGCTCGTGGACGTTGCGGAACAGATCGGCGGCGCGCGTCAGGTCCTCCAACGCCAGCTCAAAAAACAGTCCTTCGCCCGATTTGCCTTCGTTGAGCTTCTGTTGAATCGCCGGATCGTAGGAAGCGCTCTTCTTGATCGCCTGATCAAAGATCGTCGGGTTCGACGTGAGCCCGGTAACCGACAGCTCATCGATGTAGCGCTTCAGCGTGCCGCTATCCAGCAGGTCGCGCGTGATGTTGTCCAGCCAGAGGCTCTGGCCAAGGTCGTGCAGAGTCTGCGTCGCCTTCATTCACTTCACCTCAAAATCAAGAGTGGCTGCCGGCCTGAACAATCAGTGCAGAAAAATCAGCGTCCCTGGTCAGTGGATTTTCTTGCGGATTACCCAGTCCTTCGGCTGGTCTCGGCGTTGCCTTGCCCGCTAGCCGGTGCATTGACACTATACAACGTCCCAGGCCAATTCACCGGACAATAACCTCAGGGCCGGATTCGCCGACTTGGTTTTGAATGAGGCCCGGGTTTGCCGGTTTTGGTTTTGGTAGAGCTGGCCTCAGGCCAGCGTCCCCGGCCCCTCCTATATTTTTGTCATCCCGACCGAGGGCTTTAGCCCGAGCGGAGGGATCTGCGGTTCGAGCCGCGGAGCGGCGACACAGGTTGCGACAAAGTCTCTTCAGATCAACATCTAGTCGTTTTACTTACGAACCCGGGTCGGCTTGGCGGACGATACTTTCGCCGGCGAGTAACATATCTAACCATGCGAGGTGCGGCTTCATGAAGACTGCGGACATAGCTGAATTGGACCAGCGCGTGGGGATACCGGGAGCTGCCCGGGTGTCAGCCGGTAATGGTGGCTTGGCAAAGGTGCAAATCACTACGCCGGCTGCGACCGGAGAGATATACCTCCACGGCGCACACGTTACCTCATGGAAGCCGGCCGGCAAAGACGAGGTCTTCTTCGTCAGCCCCAATTCGCTGTGGCAGGATGGGCACGCCATTCGCGGTGGCGTTCCCATCTGTTTTCCCTGGTTTGGCGATAAGGCTGACGATCCTCATGCGCCGGCACACGGTTTTGTCCGTACCAGGGAATGGAAGCTGGACAAGATTACGGCCCGTAACGGAATGGTTTCCGTGGAGATGTCCACTGAAAACGGCCCAGACACTCGCCAGTGGTACGCTGCCGAGTTTCGTCTGCTTTATCGTGTGACTTATGGCGCCGAATTAACCCTCGAACTCATCATGTTGAATACCGGCACAGAACCGTTGCGTTTTGAAGAGGCTCTTCACGCATACCACAATGTGGGAGATACGACAAAAGCCTCAATCGCCGGCCTCGATGGCATTCATTATCTCGACAAAACCGACTCGTTTCGCGAGAAGACGCAGGCGGGTGAGGTTCATATAACCTCCGAAACCGATCGCATTTACCTGAACACTACTCACTCGCTGACGCTTGACGATCCTGTCCTACAACGTAGGATCGTAGTAGCGAAGCAAGACTCTCTGACTACGGTGGTATGGAATCCGTGGAGCGACAAGGCTCTCACATTGTCAGACCTGGGGCAAGATCAGTGGAAGAAGATGCTCTGCATCGAAACCAGCAACGTCGGAGAGTATGCTGTTCCGTTAGAGCCGGGACAACGGCACAGTATGAAAGCCACCGTTAGCGTCTCCTGATTGGCGACAGTCAATTCGTGGCTTCCACAGCCACGTCAACCTTACGATGACTCACCGTCGTCTGGGACAGCATGCGGCGCTTGAGACTCTCATAGATCGGCTCGCTCTGCAGCAGCATCGCCACCAGCATGGCCATGAGCGATGCTCCCAGCAGGCCCAGAGTGAGATCGGCCCGGCCGGTCATCTCCACTGCCAGCATAATGCCGGTCAATGGAGCGCGCACACAGGCCGTGAACAGAGCTCCCATGCCCACGATGCTGCAGGCCATCGGATCCAAATGGCCCACTGCAGTGAAGTGATTGACGATTCCTGCAAAAAGAGCGCCGGACGACGCGCCCAACAGAATCAAAGGTGCGAAGATTCCACCGGGAGCTCCTACAACGTAGGACAGCTGTCCGATTAGAAATCGGACGAGGAAAATTGCGCCCAGGCTGCCAACCTCGAAACGGTTCGACAAAATAGCCTGGGTCAGGCTGTCGCCCCCGCCGACCATGCCGGGCACAAACCACGCGACCAGTCCCACCACAGCGCCAATGATGGCGGCGCGTTGCAGTGACGAAATTCGGGAAATCCTGTCGGCGGCCCGAAGCAGCCCCATGAGGATCGCGTTATAAATCGCCCCGGTGACTCCCAATAGCGCGCCCAGCGCCAGGAACGGCCACTTGCTCCACACCCAGGTTGGACTCACCTGCGGCACAACAAAGCTCAATTTGTTGCCCAGCATGATCCGCATGAGCCACACGGCAACGGTTGCCGCAGCCAGCGTGGAGACGAGCAGCCACGGGGTGAAGTTGCTGGTGAGTTCTTCAAAAACGAAAATCGAGCCGCCGATCGGAGCGTTGAAGGCCACAGCCAGTCCGCCTCCCGCACTGGCCGCATCGACGATGCGGCGATCCTCGTCGTTCTTCAGCAGGAAGCGCGAAACCAGCACGCCGAAGGATGCGCCCATCTGCACGGTTGGGCCTTCACGTCCCAAAGCCAGTCCGGAACCCATGGCGAGCAGCCCGCCAAAGAACTTCACGGGAATGATGGCCATGGAAGCGGGCTGCACTTCGCCGCTGAACACGGCTTCTACGCGCTGCACGCCGCTGCCTTCGGCGGTAGGAGCAAACTTGACGACGAGCAGGCGCGCCAGATAAGCGCACGCCGCACCCACCGCGACGGGCAGCAGCCACGCGACGTAGGGCCAATGGTGCGCCCACGCGATCATCTGAGTGCGCCAGGCGTCGGAGAGAATGAGGCAATAGCGGAAGGCTCCGCCCACCAGTCCGATCAGAAGCCCGCCCAGAATGCTGGCGATAGCGAGGCGGATCACGCGCGAGTTCAGGAGCGTCATGAGAGAT
>JASHXK010000609.1 GCA_030043575.1 Terriglobales bacterium | reverse complement strand
CGGGGCAGATGATGACTCCTGACGAGGAAAACTTGTCGCGGAGTCATGTCCCCGGCAAGCTTTCCAGCAAAACTTAGGAGTAGCGTTCCATGGAGAACGTGTGGGTGCTGGCAGCGCTTTGGGTGGGACTTGCCCTTGTGGCAACTCTGCTTGCGATCCGGTTCAGAATTTCGACTGCGCTAACAGAGATTGTGGTCGGCACAGTGGCGCAGCTCATCATCGGCGCCTTCTCGAATCACCGGCGGAAGTGCTGAAGGGAAAAGCTAAGTGCCTCAGAGCCAGATCACGTTGAACGCCAGCCAGCGGCAACGGCTGCTGATCACGTGCAAGCATATTGATAAACTGCTGAGCGATATTGAAGCCACGCTTGATGCCGCTGCGTCGAAGAGTGTCTTCCCGGGTTATGTCGAGGACATCAGCCCGATCGAGCGAAAGACGATAGGAGACTGTATCGCACGAGTCCGCAGGCAACTCCTGCAGGTATTGGCGAGCCAGTCATTGGCGCCGGAGCCGCCCCACATATCGGCGGCACACTCCATCAGCGTGAACCTAACGTTCATAGATATCGCCATTGCCGAGCTCGCGCCGCGTTATATGCGTGGTTATGGCCCCGTCTCGGAAAAAGGCGCCGCTGATCTCAATGGCATCGTGGCCGAACTGGAGTCTTCGGTTAAACAGCTCGCCCAGTACATTTCCAAGCCCGCAACCGGCGACAATCAGCAGAAAGACGAAAACCTTGGTCGTACAGGTCCCAGGCAACACTGAAGGAGAGAAAAGAGAAAGGAACATAGGTTTTGCTCAAATACTTCATGATTGGGGTGGGAGGTTGTGCTGGCGCAATCGCGCGCTATGTATTGGGGAGCTACATCGGAAGCCGGCTTGGCGTACGCTTCCCCTATGGAACGTTTGTGATCAACATAAGCGGATCATTCCTGATCGGCTTCATTCTGGTGCTGCTTGCGCGAACAACCGCCAGCCAATACTGGCGTTACCTGATTCCTATTGGATTCATTGGCGCCTACACCACCTTCTCGACCTTTGAGTATGAGACGCTCAGAGCCATCCAGGAGGGGCAGCCCATGACCGGGCTCTGGAATGTCGTCCTGAGTGTGGTCATCGGATTCATTGCCGTATGGGCGGGTTCCGCGCTAGGGCGAGTGCTGGTATGAAGAGGTGAACCGCTCGTTCGACAGATGCCAGATGCTGGCGTCAGGCCATATCGCCGAATCTCTTGCTTCACCAGGGGAAGTCACGCGCTAGGAGGACGCATTGCTCAACACCGGACCAGCCAAGAAGGTAACTGTCTACGTGATCGAAGGCCAGACCTATCACGGAACGGCGTCTTACGCCGCCATACTTGATTACCTGTTCTTCCGAGGAATTTCGGATGCCACCGTGACCCGTGGAATCGCCGGCTTTGGAACCGATCACAAGCTGCACGCCAGCCGACTGCTCGATCTGGCTGACCAGATGCCAATCAAAATCGAGTTCATCGAGAGTCCTGACAAGGTACAGGAAGTTCTCCCCAAGCTTACGGAAATCGCCAGCCAGGGACTGATCGAGGTCCACGACACAACCGTCATTCGCCCGACACCACCCGGCAAGAAGGAGCAGCCAGAAATTCCCGCGGCGAAGCTCGAATCACAAGCGAAGCTGATGCGCATTCTGATCGGCGAGCACGACAAGTGGAGTGGCAAGCCCCTTCACGAAGCGTTGGTGCAGGCGTTGCGAGCGAATGACATTGCAGGCGTGACGGTGTATCGCGGAATTCTAGGTTACGGAGCGAATCGCCGCATGCACAAAGGCTCCGCGTTGAAGCTCTCCCACGATGCGCCCATTCTGCTCACCGTCGTAGACACAGAGCAGAAGCTGCGGGCCTTTTTTCCAGTGCTCGACCGGATGGTGATGCAGGGTCTGGTGGTTCTTTCGGATGTCGATGTCATTAAGTACTCGCACGCTCAGCCGTTATCTCCGCCCCAACGCGCCAAGCAGCGGCGGGCTGGAGACGCCACAGCCGAGTCACAGGAGACGCAGAAATGAAACTGGAAGGCAAAGCCAAGATGCTACGGATTCATTTCGGGGAAGACGACCGATGGCAAGGTCGCCCTCTGTATGAGGCCATCGTGGAGCGTTGCCGAAAGCTCGACATCGCTGGGGCGACGGTATATCGCGGCATTGAGGGTTACGGAGCAAGCACCAGAATCCGGAAGTCTCACTTACTGCAGTTCTCTGTGGACGCGCCAATCCTGGTTCAGATCATCGACACGCACGACAAGATCCAGCAGCTGCTACCGGCACTGGATGAGATGGTTTCCGAAGGCCTGATCGCAATGTCCGATGTTGAGGTCATTAAGTATGTGCATCAGCAGGGACAGCATCCTCAGAAATCATGAGCGCTAGCGATAATCACGGGTCAAAAGGCAACCAATCGGCGGGCCTTCGATCGGTATTCGCTCGGCATTCGGAAATGCAGGAACTGCGAGAACGCCTGCTATCCCGCCGCTCTTTCCTGCTCCACGGACCGGCAGGGGTGGGAAAGACCTTGCTGATCTCGGCCCTGCTTCCCGAGATTCCTCGGGTCTTGTACAGTCCACATAATTCGACGCCGCAAATGCTCTACCGGAATCTTGCTGACGGGCTTCTTACCGCAGGATACAGACAACGATTTAAGAGCTCGTCCATCGCGGGAAAAGGTGCCCGTGCGATCAAAGGCCTGGTTCGAGATGCTCTCTGCGATTCTGAGTACCTGGTGGTTTTAGATCACTTGGCGCAGCCTTCGCAGGCGCTGGCAGCGGCAGTCCGCGAGCTGAAACTGAGTTGCTCGGTTTCCGTTATTGCGGTCTCGCGCTCGGATCACATGGAGGATGCTGGGTTCGTCTTACGACTGTTCTCGGACCGCAAGGAAAAGGCTGCCCTTCGCAATTTCGATCCCGATATTGCCACACAGTTTGCGGCATGGTGCGCCAATAAGGAAGGCCTTCAGGCAGGAAACATCAGCCAATTTCTGGAGAGGATTGTGGAATTGAGTGCCGGCAACCCCGGCGCCATGGTGGAGATGATTCGCATGGCGAAATCCGCCAGGTATTCGCACGACGGTCAGATCAAGGTGACCCCTCTCTACATCGATTACAGACTTGCGACGGTCGCACACACTTGATAATGCCGAACCTGGAACAAGAACCGATCAATACTCTTCCAGACAACCAGAACGAGGCCCAGCGGCTGTCGCGCCTGGCCGAAATAGCCG
>JASHXK010000608.1 GCA_030043575.1 Terriglobales bacterium | reverse complement strand
GCTACGCCTCACCGGAGTAGCGTGCGTTCCCGGGCAAGCATTCTTCCAGGGAGGCCGCGGCGACCGCCTGCTGCGCTTCTGTTTTGCGAAGACCGATAGCGATCTGGAACAGGCTTGTCAGCGGCTGAGCCGGTTGCGGCAGAGTGCCAAGGTTCCCGCTAGCGCACGTTGACCCGAAGGGTGAAGGTCTTCGCCGGTGGTTGGTTGTATTCAAACGAACGATGGTAGTTCAGCTTCAGATTGGCCATGCCGCTGCTGCCGGCGCTGAACTGGAAGACTTGCACTCCCGGTGCCCCCATCGCTGAGGACTTGGTGTTCCTCCTATAGCTGTCTTTTTGCAGCTTGAGAGGAGTTGGATCTCCCTCCACCGTCCACTTATAACCAGTCGAAGGATTGCTGGGCAGCTTCACGACCAGCGTTTGATTGGAAGCCAGATCGATGTCTTTACCGTTATCCTGATCGCTGACGGTGACGGAGGAAGCAGCGCTTTTTTCGGGCGTGCCCGAAGAAGCGGCGGTTTGCAGAACTTCGGCCGGCACGGAAACAGCAAAGAGCAGGGCAGCGGAAAAGGCCAATAAGCGACGGACCACGGGCAAGCTCCTCAGTGTTGATTCACTGGCGATGAGAGTGACGCGTCCGCGAGAAGTTGTCAATGCAAACCGGCTTCCGATTTCCGGCGGCCAATGGATTTGCCGTTTGCGTCGGACTGCCAAGCGGCTTCGCTGTCTGACCTCGTAACAACACCGCAACGATGAACGCAGCGCTCGACAACACTCTGTCGCACTGGCACATTGCAGCCGCCTGGCTGATTTTTCTGGCCAGTTACCTGGTATTTGCCATCGGCAGGCTGCCGGGGACAAAGATCGACCGTCCGGCGATGGCAGTCATCGGCGCGGTGCTAATGTTTGCCTCCGGCGTGCTCGGCCCGAGCCAGGCGGTTGCCAGCGTTGACTTCGCGACGCTGGTCTTGCTGTTTTCGATGATGCTGATCGTTGCCAGCCTGCATTTGGCGGGCTTCTTCGAGTGGATCACGCGACTCGCCATCGAGCACCTGAGCACCGGACAGCTACTTCCTGGAGTGATCTTCATCAGCGGAATCCTCTCGGCGTTCCTGGTGAATGACATCGTATGTCTACTGATGGTGCCGTTGATTCTCGGGCTGTGCAAGCGGATGAGATTGCGGCCCGTACCGTACCTACTGGCGTTGGCGACGGCATCGAACATCGGCAGCACGGCGACCATCACCGGCAATCCGCAGAACATTCTTATCGGATCGATTTCGGGCATCGCATACCGGGATTTTCTGGCGCACCTGGGACCGGTGGCAGTCCTGGGTCTATTCATCGATTGGGCACTGCTGCACTGGATTCATCTGCGCAACGGTAACGGCGAGGCAGTGCAGGCGGTGCAAGACGAAATCGCAGCCAGTCGCGAGCCGGAAATCCATCCCGGCTGGCCAGTTGCGGTGAGCGTTGGCGTGTTGATCGGGTTTCTTCTCGGTTACCCTCCGGCCTTGGTGGCGGCAACCGGAGGAGCGCTTTTGCTGGTGCAGAGACGCCACTCGCCAAAGATGATTTATGGCGATGTCGACTGGTCTCTGCTGATGCTGTTTCTGGGATTGTTTCTGATCATTGGCGGCGCGCAGCAGGCCGGAGTCACGGAACAGCTGTTGCGGGCTGCCGAGAAGCTCAATCTGCAAAACCACGTCATCTTCACCGCGGTGGTTACTCTGCTGTCGAATATCGTGAGCAATGTCCCTGCGGTGATGCTGCTGAAGGGGCTGATACCGCAGTTTCACAACCCGCATCAAGCCTGGCTGATGCTGGCGATGAGCAGCACCCTGGCCGGTAATCTTACGATCACCGGATCGGTAGCCAATATCATCGTGGTGGAAAAAGCGCGAGCCGAGGCGCACATCGGATTTCTGGAGTATATGAAGATTGGTGTTCCGGTAACGGTGCTGACGCTGCTGATGGGGTTGGGATGGCTGGCAATGAGCGGTTAGCTACGAGCCCGAGCTTCGAGCCAGCCACTGGCACGGCAAGAACCCAAGATGCTTCCTTGCCGAGTGCTCCAGGACCAAGTAACAGAGCCTTCGACAGATTGGGACGAACGCCGATTTTCTAGACGTTCGTCCCTATTTGCTCACGTGGGCCTTGTGAGGCGGATGGCCTCGGAGCTCATGGCTCGCTGCTCGCGGCTACTCCGTATACGGCTTCCACACGCCGTTGTCGGCCTCCATCAGGACGATGCTGGTTTTTGTCGGCTCGGCACTGTAGAAGTCGACGCCATACGATTTGATCAATGTCGTGCGATCCCAACTGCTGAAGCTCTGCACCAGCGAACCGGAGGCGTCGAACTGCTGGCCCAGCCGATTGGGCGCCCATTTCCAGGTATAGGCAACCTGCGCGAGATGCGGCTTGACCATGCTGACCTTGTCTACCGAGACCAACTGGCGAACAGCCAGGGGCACGGTGTAGGTGGTCGCGCCGTCCGCATTCTTCGCCTTCCTTACACCATCGATGCTATTCAGCAGGGTCTCGCCTGATCCGGTTACGTTGACGGTGAGAGAAGTTGGACCTTTGGCCTTCGGCGCTGTGGTGGCGATCACGCCGGCTTTCTCGAGCAGCCTGTACTGAGGTTCGGCTCCCCCATTGACGCTCGGCTTGACTGTTCCTGTACTGAAGTGAACCGTTGCCGGACCTTGTGCCTTCAGAATATCGTCAACGCTTGTGGTCGCCACTGGAACCGTCAGCACATCCCGCGCGCTCTTGACGAAGTAGAAGATGGTGCCGCCGACCACCACTATCAAGCCGAGGATCAGAATGATAGGGAAGAGGTTCAGGCTTTTCCTCTCCATGGCAATCTCAGCGGCGAAGAGCTCCGGCTCGTTCGACGGCGGAGGAACCAGTTGCGGCTTAGGTTCTTGTTCGGTCTTCGGTTCGATGACGGTCGGCATAATGTCTTTACCTCCAACGCGATGCTGCCCGGCCAGGAAGGGCGCGGCAGATGCGGCGTTCTGGCATAAAAAGCACAATGGACAACGGGCAGCCGCGAACAATTCCAGTATGGACTTTGCGAACGAAGGCGCAGTGAGCGTGGTCACCGGACGATGTGAGGGGTGAACGAATGAGTGGCCAATAGCTAGTGGTCGGTGGCTAGAGGC